>CAXNIQ010000045.1:0-8803 GCA_964202465.1 Ilumatobacteraceae bacterium | reverse complement strand
AAACTCTTGTTTCTCTTGGTTTGTGCAAGTTTGTCGCAGTCTCTGGAGTAGTGCAGCAATTGCGTCGCATTAAAACGGATGCGGAAATTGCTCGTATGGAACTGGCAGCACATGCAACTGACTTAGCACTAGCTGATGCTCGGAGTTTGTTGGAAGATGCAGTAGATCATGATGTTTCTGAACGAGATGTGCGCGATGAATTGGATTACAAAATGCGCCGCCATGGCGCCGATGGCCCAAGTTATGAAACGATTGTGGCAACTGGCGAGAACTCCGTAAAACCACATCATCGACCCACGAGCACGTTTATTCGAGAGGGCGATTCGGTAGTAATCGATGTTGGGGGACTGGTCGACGGTTATCACTCTGACATGACACGCACCTTTTTGATCGGTGAAGTGTCTAGTGAACTGAAAAAGATTCATGATCTGGTTTTGCATGCACAGCATGAAGGAGTAAATTCCGTGCGAGCAGGAGTAAGTGGTTCATCAATTGACCAGGTTTGTCGGGGCATCATCACCGATGCCGGATATGGACCAGAGTTTTTACATGGCACTGGACACGGGGTTGGTCTGCAAATACACGAATTGCCATGGGTGAGAGCAGACTTCGTCGAGCCATTACAGCCTGGCGAGGTGGTGACCGTTGAGCCCGGGGTCTATCGTGTAGGTGTTGGTGGCGTGCGGATAGAGGATTTGGTCCTTGTCACCGCAACATCCAGCCGAACCCTCACCCAATCTCGAAAAGAGTCTTTGTGCCTGCCATCTCGACGAATGATCTAAAAAACGGAGTTTCTCTCAATATCGACAACACCTTGTACACCGTTGTCGAGTTTCAACACGTTAAGCCTGGCAAAGGTGGAGCATTCGTGCGCACAAAGTTGCGCAACCTTCGCACGGGCAACATGCTCGAGCGCACCTTTAACGCAGGCATCAAAGTAGAGCAGGCGATTCTCGACAAGCGCGACATGCAGTTTCTTTACAAAGACGGCGACGACTATGTGTTTATGGACAACGTAACGTACGACCAACTCACCATTAAGCCAGTCGCACTCGGTGACGCTGCTGATTACCTAATCGAAAATGCTGTTGCGATGATTGCCAGTTATGGAGACGAAATCGTCAGCGTTGAAATTCCACCATCTGTAGAACTTGAAATTGCCTTTACCGAGCCAGGCATGCAGGGTGACAGAGTGTCTGGTGCTCGCAAACCTGCGACATTGCAGACAGGCAAAGTGATTCAAGTCCCGTTGTTTGTCAACATTGGTGACCGTGTCAAGGTTGATACTCGCACCGCCGAATATGTGACTCGCGTCTGATTGTGGCGACTGATAAAAAGCCGCGCACGGCTGGCAAATCTGCTCGCTCTGATGCACGCGAACGAGCGATGCACATTTTATATGAGGCCGACACGAAGGGTCTGTCGGGCACCGAAGTTCTTGCTCATCAGGTGCTTGGAGTCGACGACTTGACTACGCAAATAGTGACTGGCGTTGCAACGCACCTCGACGAATTGGACGGCCATATCGTTGAATGTGCAAATGGCTGGACGATGTCGCGCATGCCGGTGATTGATCGCAATGTCTTAAGAATGGCAGTGTTCGAATTGTCGTACAGCCAAGATGTTCCTGTGGCGGTCGTGATCAATGAGGCAGTTGAATTGGCAAAAACGTTTTCGACTGATGATTCGGGTCGTTTTGTGAATGGCGTATTGTCGGCAATTTCCAAAGTGGTCCGCGCCTCGTAGCAGCAATGCCCAATTTGGTTGTGCGAGTGAGGCGCGTCTCGCCTTGGACCATAGTGATGTTGGGTGCGGTAGCGGCCTATGCCATCTACTTTTCGGTGACGACCGTACAAATTCATCGCGGTCTTGGCACTTCTGCATATGACTTTGGTTTATACGATCAGGGAGTTTGGCTGTTATCGCGTGGCAAGACTCCGTTTGTAACGTTGATGGGTCGCAATCTGTTTGGAGATCACACTTCATTCATTTTGCTGCTTGTCGTGCCACTGATGTGGATGTTTACATCAACGAGCATGCTCTTTGTTGTGCAATCTGTGGTGATTGCGTGTGGTGCGATTCCGGTGTACGCATACGCTCGAAAACGTCTTGAGAGCGATGCGCTCGGTTGTGTAATGGCTTGCACATATTTGTTGTACCCGGCTGTGAGCTGGACCAATGTTGAAAACTTCCATCCCGATTCGTTTTTAGGGTTGTTGATTGGCGTTGCGCTCTGGGCAGCATTGGGTCGCAAGTGGCGTTGGTATGGCGTTGCCGTGGTGCTGGCATTGCTGGTCAAAGAAGATGTTGTGCTGGTAGTCGTGCCGCTTGGCATTTTCGTGGCCCTGCGTCGCGATCTGCGCATCGGCATTGCCACGACTCTTGGCTCAATAGTCGCCGCGCTGCTCTTTTTCCTCGTAGTTATTCGTCATTTGACTGGCTCTGCTTTTCGCAACTCGTGGCGCATACCATTTGGCGGTTTCGGAGGTTTAGTAAAAACTGCTTTCACCTCGCCAGCAACATTGTTTTCCTATCTGACAAGTGATGGACGAGTCACCTATTTGATGCAGATTCTGTTTCCAACAGGCTTTGCATTTCTGGCTGCACCGAGTGTTGCAGCGATTGGATGCATTGTTTTGCTCGCAAATATTGTCAGCACGTATTACTACCAGTACCAAATTCATTATCACTATTCACTTGTAGTTGCACCGATTTTGGTATTTGGCAATGTGTATGCGATTGGCCGGTTAGGCAAATTAGCTCGCCGCAAGGCGATATTGGTTGTTGGTGTGAGTGCGTTGGTCGCTGCATTTTTGTTAGCACCGCTGCCACTGGCACGTAACCAAATTCAGAAATTTTCTCCTTCAAACCCAGCCGTCACAGCCGCCCACCAGTTGTTTGCCCAAATTCCACCCGACGCCGTGATTTCGGTATATCACCCTCTTACCGCTCAATTGGCACGACGGGAGCGTGTCTATGTTTTCCCGAATCCCTTTCAGAGGTCGCTTTACGGACCAGACATTTTTGCCAAGGGTGACCGTCTGCCATTTGCAGATGAGATTGAATTTGTGATGCTGCCGATCTTGCTGACTGCTGATTCCCAAGCAGTGTGGCAACACGAAATTCGCGATTACGTGTGGGTTGCATCAAATGAATGGTGGATCCTGTACCGCCATCGCTAGAAGGTGCTACAGTCAATCTCGCATTCGTTTGAATGTAAGTCGTTAATTGAGCCCTGTGAGGTTCAAACGAAGGGAAAACAGTTGAGTAGTGCACAACAATCTCAGGTGGCCGTGATGTCTGGCCCCGATATAGCGCGAGCGATTAGCCGCATTGCCCATGAAATCGTCGAGCGAAATCACGGTATCGAGCATGTGGTGCTTGTTGGTTTACAGCGTGGCGGAACTTGGATCGCTGATGCACTTGGCGAACGTATCTCGTCAATCGAACCGAGTTTTGCAATCCCTGTAGGTTCGCTCGATCCAACAATGCATCGTGACGATATTGGTTTACGTCCTGTGGTTGCAGGTTCGGTCAGTCATATCCCGTGCGATATCACTGGGGCAACTGTGGTGCTGGTGGATGACGTGTTGTACACCGGAAGAACCGTGAGAGCAGCACTTGAGGGGCTCAATAATTTTGGTCGTCCGCGCGCTGTGCAGTTAGCAGTGTTGGTGGATCGTGGTCATCGTGAACTTCCTATACGACCTGACTATGTAGGAAAAAACTTGCCAACGCAAACGACCGACGAGGTTGATGTTTCGATAGATGGCGTCATCGTCACGAGCACTACCGGAAATCAGTCATGAAGCATCTTCGTTCGATTTCGGAACTGGGGTTAGACGGATTGAAACGGATTCTGCAATTGACTGAGAACATGGCAGAGATCAACTTGCGCCCTGTTCCGAAGGTTCCTGCACTTCGAGGAAAGACGATCGTCAGTTTGTTTTTTGAAGACTCGACAAGAACACGACTCAGTTTTGAAACAGCTGCCAAGCGGCTATCGGCAGAGACGATGACGTTCAGTGTTTCAACATCGAGCGTCAATAAAGGCGAGAGCTTGCGCGACACGATAGAAACGATTACCGACATGGGAGTTCACGCATTTGTGATGCGCCACAAATCAGTTGGCGTGCCCTGGCAGATAGCGCAGTGGACAAATGCATCTATCGTCAACGCAGGTGATGGCGCACATCAACACCCAACACAGGCCCTTGTCGATTGCTACACCGTTCGCGAAGCACTTGGAACGAAAGATTTGAGTGGAATACATCTGACGATCGTTGGCGACATCAAACACAGTCGCGTTGCGCGCAGCAACATTCAGGCGTTCTCGATGCTCGGAGCAAAGATCACACTTGTTGCGCCTCCAACGCTGTTGCCTGTCAATGTGGACCATTGGCCTGTCACCGTGAGTAGCGACTTAGATTCTGTGCTCGGCAGTACTGATGTGTTGTACATGTTGCGCCTGCAAAGCGAACGAATGGCGCAAGGCTTAGTTCCAAGTTTGCATGAGTACAGCACACGCTTTGGCCTCGATGATCAACGAGTCGCGAAGCTTTCGTCGCGGTCGGTGGTGATGCACCCTGGTCCGATGAATAGAGGAGTTGAGATGTTGATAGACCCAAGTGAAATACCAAATTCGTTGATCCATCGTCAAGTAACGAATGGTGTATCAGTGCGAATGGCTGTGTTGTTCGATTTGCTCTCAGCAGAGGAGTTGTCATGACGATCGCGCTGAGGGGTGGACTTGTCGTTGGGATTCAAGGAGTCGAGCGCGTCGATGTGTTGATCGACAACGAAGTTGTTGTGAAAGTGGGCGCCAATCTTTCAGGCGATATCAATATTGACGCTGATGGTTGTCATGTTTTTCCCGGCTTTGTTGACTTGCACGCTCACTTGCGCGAGCCAGGGCGCGAAGACTGCGAAACGATCGCGACTGCAAGTAGGGCTGGCGCCAAGGGCGGCTACACCGCACTGATTGCGATGCCCAATACAGATCCTGCACATGATTCGGTGACAGTGATCGAGTTTGTGCGAGAGCAGGCGAGACGTGCCGGTTTACTCGATGTATTTCCGAGTGGATGCATCACGATGGGACGAAGGGGTGAGGCTCTGGCACCGCTTGGAGATCTGTGTGCTGCCGGAGTACGTCTCTTCACCGATGATGGTTCTGGCGTGCAGGATCCTGTGTTGATGGGTCGTGCAATGCAATATGCAAAGTCACTCGGAGTGACAATGGCTCAGCATTGTGAAGTTTCGGCACTGACGCAAGGCGCGGTCATGAATGAGTGTGCTTGTTCTACAGACATGGGTGTGCCTGGCTGGCCCAGCATTGCCGAGGAATTGATGGTGCAGCGAGACATCGAGTTGTCACGTAGTACAGGTGCATCAGTTCATTTCTTGCATCTCTCGACTGCACGATCGGTTGAGTTGGTGCGCGAAGCCAAATCACTGGGGCTACACGTCACGGCCGAAGTAACACCTCATCACTTGTCGTTGACTGAGGAATTGCTGACCACTTTTGACCCTGTGTACAAAGTGAATCCTCCGCTGCGCAGTATGAACGATATTCGTGCGCTCAAGGCAGGACTGCTGGATGGAACAATCGACGCTGTCGCAACCGATCATGCGCCCCATGCGCGAAGAGACAAGGAGCTTCCTCTTGATCAGGCTCCACCAGGAATGATTGGTCTCGAGACTGCTCTTGGCGTGGTGCTGTCATCAGTCGACCTCGACCCAATGCAAATTGCTGCTGTGATGTCGCGTAACCCCGCGCGAATCGCCCAAATTACTCAAACGCATGGGCGAAATATTATTCCTGGCGACACAGCAAACTTGTGTGTTGTCGATTTGGAAGCGCTGTGGCAAGTTGATCCATCAACGTTGGCGAGCAAGAGCAAGAACACTCCCTTTGTGGGGAGGCAGTTGAGAGGTATGGTGCGCAACACGATGTTTCGCGGAGAACTTACAGTTCGAGATGGAGTGGCACAAAAATGACGATTCGCGAGTCGGTATTGGTACTTCGAGACGGGAGTGTCTTTGAAGGTGAAGCAATTGGAGCAGACCCCGTTGGAGGAATCGCCAGCGGTGAAGTTGTGTTTCATACTGCTCTGACCGGATATCAGGAAGTGATTTCAGACCCTTCGTATGCAGGGCAAATCATTACTTTTACGACGCCGCATATCGGCAACTATGGAACAACCCCGCTCGACAATGAGTCATCGCATGTGTTTGCTCGCGGAGTAATTGTGCGCGAGATGTCGCATAGACGAAGTAACTGGAGATCAAATAATGACTTGGATGCCTATTTGCGCGGTATGAATGTCTGTGGAATCGCGGGTATCGATACTCGACGTCTTACGCGCGTATTGCGAGATGTCGGCGCAATGCCTGGTGCATTTGGCCAAGCGAACCAAGCAAATGTGTTGGCACGTGCTCAAAGCGAGTTGGGTACGTCTGGCATCGACTTGGTAAAACAGGTGACGACAACTCAGCCGTACATCGTGGGATCGGGTGCTCTGCGAGTTGTTGCTTACGACTTCGGTATTAAGAGCACCATTCTGCGCTGTCTTTCGGAGTTTGCAACAGTGCAGGTGGTGCCAGCGAGCTACTCGGCAGACCAAGTGCTGGCGCTGAATTCGGATGGTGTCTTTTTGTCGAATGGTCCAGGAGACCCAGAAACAGTTGAGGGCGCTCCAGCAGCAATTCGTGCGCTGATTGAACAAGGAATACCGATGTTCGGTATTTGCCTCGGGCATCAATTGATGACGCTTGCACTCGGAGGTAAGACGTTTAAGTTGCCATTTGGTCACCACGGAGCAAATCACCCGGTTCGCAATGTGCGTACGGGATCAGTCGAGATCACGAGTCAGAATCACAACTTTTGTGTCGATCCCAATTCACTCAAAGATATTGCAGACATCACCCACACAAATCTCAACGATCAAACCAACGAGGGAATGCGCGTGCGGGATGTTCGTGCATTCAGCGTGCAGTATCACCCAGAGGCCGGGCCAGGACCACATGACAGTCGGTATTTGTTTAACGAATTTGCTCAACTGATGGGACAACGCTGATGCCACGCCGTAGTGATTTGAAATCAATCTTGATTATCGGCTCTGGTCCGATTGTGATCGGTCAGGCATGCGAGTTTGACTACTCGGGTACTCAAGCCTGTCGCGTGCTCAAAGAAGAGGGCTACCGAGTGATTTTGGCAAACTCAAACCCAGCAACAATCATGACCGATCCCGATTTTGCAGACCGTACATATATTGAGCCATTGACGGTGGATGTTCTTGCTGCGATTATCGCTCGCGAAAAACCAGATGCGGTTCTGCCAACTTTGGGCGGTCAGACTGCCCTCAACCTAGCCATGGCATTGCACGCTCGCGGATTGGTTGGCGTGCCGGGAACACCAGAGTTGATTGGAGCAAATGCGCAAGCAATTGAAACTGCAGAAGATCGCGAGAAATTCAAAATTGCGATGATCGAGATTGGACTAAACGTTCCCGTAAGCGGTGTTGCGCACAATATCGAAGAAGCACTACAAGTGTGCGACCAGATTGGCCTGCCTCTTATCATTCGACCTGCCTATATTTTGGGTGGACGCGGCACAGGTATCGCGCACAACGAAGACGACTTCAAAAAGATTGTTCTAGACGGATTGTCGGCTAGCCCAATCAATGAAGTGTTGATCGAAACCTCTATTGCCGGTTGGAAAGAATACGAACTTGAAGTGATGCGCGATCGTGCAGATAACTGCGTGATTATCTGTTCAATCGAAAATATTGATCCGATGGGCGTGCACACCGGAGACTCGATCACTGTTGCGCCAGCGATGACGTTGTCTGATGTTGAGTATCAGCAGATGCGAGATGCCGCATTCGCGTGCATTCGCCGGGTTGGGGTAGAGACCGGCGGATCAAATGTGCAATTTGCTGTCAATCCTTTGACGGGCGAGCAAGTTGTTATTGAGATGAATCCACGAGTATCGCGTTCTTCCGCTTTGGCATCGAAGGCAACTGGTTTTCCTATCGCCAAGATTGCGGCAAAATTGGCGGTCGGTTACACGCTTGATGAGATCTCTAATGACATCACCAAAATGACGCCAGCAAGTTTTGAACCTGTCATTGATTACGTTGTCACGAAAATTCCACGCTGGGCATTCGAGAAGTTTCCAGGAACTTCAGGCGTATTAGGAACACAGATGCAAAGTGTTGGTGAGGCGATGTCGATTGGCAGAACCTTTGCTGAGAGTTTGCAAAAGGCATTGCGCTCGCTCGAAATTGGACGATCCGGCCTCAATTGTGATCCAGCAGAGATGTTGATGCGTGAAAAGTCCGACGACGAAATGCTTGAACAGATTGGCATTCCAACCCCAGAGCGGATTTTTCAAGTCGGTGAGTGTGTTCGCAGAGGTATTGCTCGCGAACGAATTTATGAGGCGTGTCGTATCGACTATTGGTTTCTTGATCAGATGTCAATGATCACCGATGAGCGCGCGGTTCTTGGTGAATGCGGTATAGAGAAGATGACAGTGCGTTTGTGGAAACGCGCAAAGCGTCTTGGCTTTGCCGATGCCCAATTGGCGTACCTGTGGAATATTGATGAGTCGACGGTGCGAGCACGACGAATTGCCGCAGGAGTGATACCAACATACAAAGCCGTCGATACGTGCAGCGCTGAGTTTTCAGCCCAAACCCCATATCACTACTCGACATACGAAGACGAAAACGAAGTCCATGAGTCGACCAAACCCAAGGTCATTATTTTGGGTAGCGGACCGAATCGAATTGGGCAA
>CAXNIQ010000044.1:0-8976 GCA_964202465.1 Ilumatobacteraceae bacterium | reverse complement strand
AGGTGACACAGAATCGATGGCCAGTTCTGCTCTTGCCGACGGACAGGGAATTGTGCTGTTGGATATTGCATTGACTGACGCGCTATTGGCCGAAGGTGCGGCGCGCGACATCGTGCGCATGGTGCAACAGGCTCGGCGCGAGAAGGGTTTGGCTGTTTCGGACCGAATTGTGTTGACACTTGGATTGACTGCGCACCAGCAGGCGCAAGTGTCTCAGTTTGAGGCGTATATTGCCTCGGAAACTCTGGCACAACTGATTTCATGGGTTTCAGACCTAGAACCCACTGGAGAATTAGACGGGAATCCCGTCCATATAGGTGTTGATCAAGTACGGTAAAGCGCCAAGTTCGAGAGGGAATCATGCCAACAGCATTTGCAAAGAAAAAGGTCGTAGCCCAGAAGAAGGCCGCACTAGCCAAGAAAGCCGCGCTAGCCAAGAAAGTTGCTGCGCAAAAAGTAGCGACACAGAAGAAAGCCGCGCTGGCCAAGAAGGTTGCATTGGCCAAGAAAGTTGCAGATCAAAAAGCTGCGGCGCAGAAGAAAGCCGCGCTGGCCAAGAAAGCCGAATTGGCGAAAAAAGTAGCAGCGCAGAAGGCCGCAGCTCATAAGAAAGCCGCGCTGGCCAAGAAAGCCGAGTTGGCGAAGAAAACTGAATTGGCGAAAAAATTAGCAGCACAAAAGGCTGCAGCCCAAAAGAAGGCTGCGCAAGACAAGAAGGCTGAATTGGCAAAGAAAGCTGCAGCCAAAAGAGTTGCAGACGCAGCGCGCAAAAAAGCATTACGCGACAAAGAGATGGAGCGCAAGAAGATTGCGGCTCAGCGTAAAAAAGATCTTGCTGCCAACCAGAAGTTGAAAGCAATTGCCGCAAAGGAAGCAGCCAAAGAAAAGGCTCGCATCGCTGCTGAAAAACTGGCGCTCAAGATTGCACAAGACGCCGAAAAGGCTCGTCTTCGTGATGAAAAGGAAGCGGCTCGACTTGCATTGGCTGCTGAGAAAGAAGAAGCGCGCGAAGCCGCATTGCGAGCTAAGCGAAAGCCAGAGCCACCACCGCGTCCAGTAATTATCAAAACAGAGTTTGCGGACGGAATCCAGGCGACTAAAGAATTTGATCTCAAATTCTTGGCAGGTCAGCGCGAAGCAATGTTGGAAAAGAAGTCTGTACTGCTTCGCCAAGCACTGCGCCTTGATGATGAGGCAAACTCGTTGATTCAAGATGTAGAGATGGGCGATGTGCAGTTTGACGAAGAAGGTGGAGAGGGAGACACCATGGTGGTTGAACGCTCTCGTGACCTCATGTTGTCGGCCCAAGCCCGACAGATTGTCGAAGAATTAGATGCTGCTCTCGAGCGAATCAAGACGGGTGAGTATGGATATTCGATTCACAGCGGCTTGGCAATTCCGCGTGAGCGTTTGAAGGCAATTCCTGAGACAACCGAATCGGTTCTTGAACGTGTCGGTGGCATTGGTCGTCGATGATCGACGCCGATCCAGCGGCGCTCCAAACACCACCTATCAGTAGCCGCGCTGTCTTGATGAAAGCGACGCGCACGAGCCTTGTGATTGCGGCGTGCATTGTGCTGCTCGATCAATTGTCGAAGACTTGGGCAGTGAAGGATCTGGCAGACGGTCACGTCATCCAAGTGATCTGGACATTGCAATTCAACCTGACCCACAATCAAGGGATGGCGTTCTCTCGCGGAACCGGAATTGGGCCAGTCATAGGCGTCGTTGGGCTCGTTGTTGTTGTGCTGTTGTTGCTTTCATTGCGTCGAGCCGATAACGCTCTCACGCGGTTGGCTACCGGATTGATCATTGGCGGTGCTCTAGGCAATATTTTGGATCGCTTGTTTCGTGGTGCTGGTTGGATGCGGGGAGCAGTAGTTGACTTCATTGATTTTCAATGGTGGCCAGTATTTAACGTCGCTGACATGGCAATCATGATTGGAGCCGCGACAATGATTGGAGCGATGCTCAAGTACCAGTCACATTCTTCAACTCAACACAACACAGGGACGGTCAACAGTGCTGAATGAAATAATTCCGGCAGCCCTCAATGATCAGCGACTTGATCGAATTGTTGCATTGATTGCAGATGTCAGTCGTGCCTCTGCAGCCTCACTGATCAAGGCTGGTGGTGTAATTGTGGACGGAGTATGCGCTGAGGCAGGAAAAGTAAAAATTTCCGAAGGTTCAACGATCGAGATTGACACCGCGTTACTCCCCAAAAAAGAATTGCCAACTGCCGATGCTTCTGTCGTACTCGATGTTGTCTTTGTGGACAAAGACGTTGTGGTAATCAATAAGCGCGCAGGTTTGGTAGTGCACCCAGGGGCAGGCAATCCAACTGGCACCATGGTCAATGGCGCTCTTGCCAAGTATCCAGAAATGGCTATGGCAGGCGACCCGTTGCGACCTGGCGTTGTGCACAGGCTGGATGCAGGCACTACAGGACTCATGGTGATGGCGCGAACGCAACCAGCGTACGAAGCATTAGTCGATGCATTGTCGAAGCGTGAAGTGAAGCGCACATATCTGGCTCTGGTGTGGGGACACCCGACCGTGCTGTCGGGAACAATCGACGCGCCCATTGGCCGCGATCAAAAGGATCCGACTCGAATGGGCGTTGTAGTCGATGGCAAGGCTGCGCGCACACGGTTTGAAGTCAAGTCCAAATTTGACTTGCCGTTGCCATGCGCACTTGTTGAATGCAATCTTGAAACTGGTCGGACGCATCAAATCCGAGTCCACCTCGAATCAATTGGCCATCCCGTCGTTGGCGACTCAACATATGGGGGAGCACGCAGTTCGCTCTCGGCGCCACGCCCAATGTTGCATGCAGCACAATTGGCATTTGTTCACCCGGTCTCAGGAGAATCAATGTCGTTCGAGGCCGAGATGCCCATTGATATGAAAGTGCTACTCGCTCGCTGCAGTTAATTGACTACATGGTGAACGAATTAGTGATGTAATTCTGGCCAAGGTGATGTGCCTTTTGCGGCTGATGCAATCTTGGCAAGTGTGTAATCCTCGAGATGCTCGCGCATGTGTTCACCAGCCACATTCCAGATAGCGAGTAGTACGCAGTGACCTTCATGGTCACACGAACCATCTTGGTGCGGCTTGCCAAAATCACCAAGACTGATCGGACCATCGGCTGCCGCAATTATTTGCGAGAGCAAGATTTCTTCTGGAGGCCGCGCGAGTGTGTACCCTCCACCGACTCCGCGTTTTGACTTTACGAGTCCAGCACCCTTGAGTACAAGAAGAATCTGCTCAAGATAAGGCTGCGGAAGTGCGGTGCGCGTGGCGATATCGCGTACCGAGGTTGGTCCAGGCTCGCCTTCATGGAGAGCAAGAGACAATAGAGCGCGACATGCATAGTCGCCCCGAGTAGATACACGCACGGTTGTAGTGTAGATCGCGTGTTACTTCCAACCCTTCCCAACTATCTAGGGGGTTGTGTCTCAAGCATTATTCCAAGCCTGCTCGGACCACGAGGTACCCAAACAGTGCCATCGTGGATGCCGCCCGTGGTACAGGGGGCCAATCAGGTCGTGTTACTCGTGGTGGACGGACTTGGCTGGCATCAGTTGCAAAGCAACCTCGCGCACGCCCCAACATTGGCGTCAATGCAGGGCGGATTCATCACAACAGTCGCACCAACAACGACAGTCACGGCGCTGACATCAATCGCTACAGGTTTGACGCCGGGTGAGCATGGTCTCATGGGATACCGCATGGACATGGGTCGGCATGTGATGCAGATGCTTCGATGGGGCGACGAAAAAGGTGATTTGCGCACAACATATCCGCCCGAGATGGTGCAACCATGCCCTCCGTTTATGGGTGCATCAGTGCCTGTGTTGAGCAAAGCCGAACTTGAGGGTTCTGCATTCACTGAAGCTCATCTGCGTGGGTCGCGACCGATGGGATGGAGATCGTCATCGAGTATTGCGGTGCAAGTCGGATTGTTGTTGCGAAGTGGGCAGAAATTTGTGTATGCCTATTACGACGGTGTCGACAAGATTGCTCATGAGCGAGGTTTTGGTGAGTACTACAACGCAGAGTTGCGTCAAGCAGACCGTTTGGTTGCCGATGTTGTCGAACAACTCACACCGGGCAGTGTGCTGATGGTCACCGCCGACCACGGACAGGTACACGTTGGCGATGCATCGATCACACCACACCGTGATGTGCTCGATCATGTTGCATATCAGTCGGGCGAAGGAAGATTTAGATGGCTGCATGCCCGCAGTGGAGCAGTGCAGTCGTTAGTTGCAAGCGCGCAAGGACATTATGGTGATGTCGCCTGGGTCGTCACTCGCGAGGAAACGATCGATGACGGCTGGTTTGGGCCACGGGTAACAGACGCCGCTCGAAAACGACTTGGTGATGTGGCGCTTGTTCCGTTTAGCGATGTCAGTTTTCATGAGCCAAATGACACTGGCCCTTATCAACTGATCTGTCGGCATGGATCGCTTACCGATGCAGAAATGCACGTTCCGTTGTTGGCAATCGCACATCGGGCGTGAGAGAATACAAACATGACTGAAGTTGTCTCAAATAACGAAAATATCGCAGCAGCCAATCCACCTGTGATTCCAAACGAGACGGTGACTGCACCAGCCAAAGTGATGCGAATCGGGTCGATGATCAAGCAGTTGCTCGACGAAGTGCATTCGATGACAATGGATGGCCCGGCTAGAGAGCGTCTTGCCGAGATCTATGAACGGTCGATCGTTGAATTGACCGAAGCGCTTTCGCCAGACTTGGCCGAAGAGTTGAGGATGTTGTCGTTGCCGTTCCGCGATGGAGTGACGCCATCCGATAGCGAATTGCGAGTGGCCAAGGCGCAGCTCGTCGGTTGGCTTGAAGGTCTCTTTCATGGCATTCAAGCGACTCTTTTTGCACAGCAACTTGCTGCCAACCAGCAACTGAATCAACTGCGACAGTTGCCAAGTGGGCAAGGCAGTCCTGATTCTCCAGAGATTGCAGATCGTCCTGGGACCTACCTGTAACGAGTTACGCAGGCGCTGCCGGTGAACGGCAACTCTATACACCAGCGACAAACACCCCGCTGATAATGTCTGCTCTCCGACACGCCTTTTTGGCTGAGACTTTGAACGAAAGGGGATGACAGTGGGCGACGCATTTACCCACTTGCATGTCCATACCGAGTTTTCGATGTTGGATGGAGCATCGCGACTTGATGAGCTTGTGGCGGCAGCGGTAGCCGACGGTCAACCCGCATTGGGGATGACTGACCACGGCAACATGTACGGAACTCTCGATTTCTATCGCCAATGCAAAGAGCAAGGCATCAAGCCGATCATTGGTACTGAGGCATATATGGCGCACGAGCACCGATCCGAACGACCTGCGCGGCGCGGACGAGTTGACGACTCGGGTGGTGAAACCGAAACGGGCGGCAAGGTGTATTACCACCTGACATTGTTGGCCGAGAACAATGTTGGTTACAAAAATTTGATTCAGTTGTCCAGCCGCGCATTTTTGGAGGGCTACTACTATCAGCCGCGTATCGATTGGGAATTGCTGCATGAGCACCACGAAGGATTGATAGCAACGAGCGGCTGTCTCGGTGGTCATGTGCTGCAACGGTTGATGAAGGGCGACATCACTGGAGCGCAAGATTGTGCAGGACGGCTACAAGATATTTTTGGTAAAGATAATTTCTTTATCGAAGTGCAAGATCATGGATTGGCTGACCAACAGCGCACCAATCCATTATTAGTCGAGTTAGCGCGCAAGATTGGTGCTCCTTTGCTCGCGACGAATGACACTCACTACACAAAGCGAGAGGATCACTCGGCGCACGATGCATTGCTTTGCGTGCAGACAGGTTGCACCATGTCTGACCCAAACCGATTTAAGTTTGAGGGAACCGAACACTATTTAAAGAGCGCACAAGAAATGCAGTGGCTGTTTAGAGATATTCCAGAGTCGTGTAGCAACACGCTGTGGATTGCCGAGCGCGCCAATGTGGAGATTGAGTTTGGAAATCCTGTACTACCAAACTTTGAGTTGCCCTCAGGTTTCAAAACCGACGGTGGATACTTGCATCACTTGGCCATGGAGGGCGCCAAGGAGCGATGGGGCGAGCAATTGCCACCTGCAGTTGTCGAGAGATTGAACTATGAGCTTCAAACGATCGAGCAGATGGGATTTAGCTCGTATTTCTTGATCGTGTGGGACATGATTCGTTACGCGCGCGATAATTCAATCCGTGTTGGACCGGGCCGTGGCTCGGCTGCCGGCTGTGCTGTGGCGTATTGCCTACGCATTACCGACCTTGATCCGATCAAGTACGACTTGCTGTTTGAACGATTCCTCAATCCAAGCCGCATCACAATGCCGGATATTGATATGGACTTTGACTCGAGATATCGCGATCAGATGATTCGGTATGCGTCGGACAAATACGGACGTGATCACGTTGCTCAAATCATTACGTTTGGCACCATCAAGGCGCGTAACGCGGTGCGCGATGCTGCACGAGTGCTTGGCAAGCCATATATCGTGGGCGACAAAATTGCCAAATTGATGCCACCTGTTGTGATGGGTCGCGACACTCCGCTTCGCTACTGCCTTGAAGTAGACCCAAAGGGTAATCACAAGGATGGTTATCGTGCGGCGGCCGAATTGCGTGTGCTCTACGACTCTGATGGCGAAGTCAAAGAAGTTATCGATGTGGCGCGTGGTCTAGAGGGTCTCAAGCGCAACGTTGGAATTCATGCAGCTGCAGTTGTGATCACCAAAGAGAAGCTGACAGAGTATTTGCCAATTCAACGCAAAACCGAGCAGGGTCAAGCACCCGAAGATGCACCGGTTGTCACTCAGTTTGAAATGCACGGTGTTGAAGCCCTTGGTCTACTCAAGATGGACATCTTGGGATTGAGAAATCTCGATGTCATCAGCGATGCGATGGCCATGATCCGCGAGCATCGCGACGCGGATTTCGATGTCGATAATTTGCCCATTGACGATGAGGCAACGTATGAATTGCTTGCGCGCGGTGACACGATTGGCGTTTTCCAACTCGAGAGCACCCCGATGAGGGCATTGCTGCGCTCGCTCATTCCACAAAAGTTTGAAGACCTTTCTGCTGTGCTCGCGCTGTATCGCCCTGGACCAATGGGCGAGAATATGCACAACGATTTTGCCGACTATAAGAACGATCGCAAAAAGCCAACATATTTTCATGAGGATGCCAAAATGTTGTTGGAAGACACTTATGGCTTGATGATTTATCAAGAGAGCGTGATGCGCGTTGCTCAGAAATTTGCGGGGTACTCGCTTGCCGAAGCCGACACACTGAGAAAAGCGTGTGGAAAGAAAGATCAGGCAGCCATGGCCGAGCAGCGTGCTGGCTTTGAAGCGGGTTGTGTCAACTTGGGGTATGGGCCCAAACTTGGAAAAGAAGTTTTCAACATCATCGAGAAGTTCGCTGATTATGCATTTGCCAAAAGTCACGCGTACGGATATGGATTGATTTCGTATCAGACCGCGTATTTGAAAACCCATTTTCCGGTTGAGTACCTCGCATGTTTGCTCACAAGCGTTAAAACAAATTACGATAAGGCAGCGGTGTATCTCTCTGATGCCCGGATGAACAACATCGTTGTGCTGACGCCCGATATCAACCTGTCTGGAGTCAACTTCGAGCCAGTGCTAGAGGGAGAGGTTCGTAAGATCACGTTTGGTTTATCTGCAATTCGCAATGTTGGTGAAGGTCTCAGCACCAAGATCGTGGAGCATCGCAGGCTGCACGGGCCGTTTGAGTCGTTTTATGATTTCGCAGAACGAGTCCCGACAGATGTGTTGAATAAGCGAGCAATCGAGTCGCTGATCAAGGCGGGCGCATTCGACAAACTGGGTCATCCACGAAGAGGGTTGTTGACGTCGTTTATCGCGATTATTGACACAACACTCAAGCGACGTGAAGAGAAAGATCAAGGAGTGATGAGTCTGTTTGGCGAGATGGAAGAAACCGAGGGCGGCTTTAGCGAGCGACAGATTATTCCAGACTTGCATTTCGAGAAGTCCGAACAACTCAAATTTGAAAAAGAGATGCTTGGTCTTTATGTGTCAGACCATCCGCTCATGGGTATCGAGGGCGCACTTCGGCGTCGCGTTGATTGTTCGATTCCTGAAGCACTCGAATCTGAAGATGGCAAATTTTTGACGATCGGTGGCATTGTCAACCAAGTGAATAGGCGCTACACAAAAAAAGGCGACCTCATGGCAACGTTTATGTTGGAAGATCTGCAGGGTGTTATCGAAGTGACGGTGTTTCCAAAGACTCTCGAGAAATACGGACATCAAATCGCCGACGACATGTTGATTTCGGTGCGGGGCAGAATGGATGCGCGCGACGAAGCCAAGGTCGGGTTTATGGCAACCGAGATTATTGTGCTTGAAGGGCTTCGTTCTACTCAAGACTCACTGCACTTGAAGTTCAATGCCCACGTAATGACCGAGTCATTGATTGCGCAATTGCAAGCAGTTCTTAAGGAGCACCCTGGAGACTCGCCCGTGATGTTGCATATTTCAGAGGACAAGGCAGTCAGTCTTGGTGCCGAATTCACGGTCAACTTAGACCGAGTTATGGGTCAATTGCGAGCATCGTTTGGGGATGTTGCAACGATTGTGTAGACGACCTCTGCATAAAACCAGAGTTTTGCTGGCAGACTGTAGGCATGGCAGTTGAAGTTGAGACACGAGATTGCGGGTCTCTGACAGACGCCGAACTTGACGAGTTGGCCGCTATGGGTGGAGCCTTTGGAATCGGTCCTGTTTCGAAGGCTAAAGACGAGTGGGTGTTGTTTACAAGTGCCCGAATTGACGGCAAAATTCTGGGTTTTACGTTTTCTACTCTCGAACGAATTGGCGGCACGCCGTGTGTATTGCTCGGAATGATGAGCGTCAAAAAATCTTCCAAGCGCGACATGGTCCTCA
>CAXNIQ010000043.1:0-9012 GCA_964202465.1 Ilumatobacteraceae bacterium | reverse complement strand
TCACTACGAAGGTCACGTGCGCATGATGGCAGCGGCTCAGCCGTTCTTGTCGGGTGCAATTTCCAAGACAGTGAACATGCCAGAAGAAGCAACGATCGAAGAGATCGAAGCACTGCACATGTTGTCGTGGGAACTCGGCATCAAGGCTGTTGCCATTTACCGCGACAACTGCAAAGTTGGCCAGCCACTTTCCACCGCCAAGAAAGACGGAGAAAAGGGAACTGCTGATGCAGCAGCTGCAGCAGGCCAGATGACCAACACGGTCGAGCGCATTGTTGAAAAGATCGTGCATCAGCCAATTCGTCAGAAGCTGCCCCGCTCACGCCGCGGTCGCACATTCGAGTTCCGCGTTGCTGATTGCAAGGGCTTTGCAACCATCGGCGAATACGTTGACGGTCGTCCAGGCGAAGTGTTCCTCACTGTGTCAAAGCAGGGAAGCACATTGGCTGGCATCATGGACTCGTTTGCAAAGAGCGTCTCTTACGGTTTGCAGTACGGAGTTCCATTGCGAGCATTCATCGAGGCATTCATCAATACGCGCTTCGAGCCAGCAGGCATGACCGATGATTCAGACATTCGCATGGCATCGTCGATCATCGACTACCTCTTCCGTCGTTTGGCTGTCGAGTACCTATCGGTCGAAGAGCGTGCAGAGTTGGGTATCTACACTCGCGAAGAGCGCTTGCAACCAACACTCCCTGGGGTCTTAGAGTCGGCAACCGACACTGAGCAAGGCGTCGACGTGATCAGTGATCCGAAGACTGTTCCATCTGTGCAAGATCTTGTTGCGCAAATGGACTTTGCAGCACAGCAACCTCATGCACAGGCAACTCCAGCAAGAACTGGTGCAATCTGTTCATCATGTGGATCCGCCAACATGCAACGCGCTGGTGCGTGTTACGTGTGCGGTGACTGCGGATCTTCGTCCGGCTGTTCCTGATTAGTTCGCTCAGTACTGCATGTCGAATAGCTTCAGTTCGAAACGAGTTGTAGAAAACTTACGCGTACTAGCTCAGCGCACCGGTGGACCAAATGGTGCACGGCGCTTGTGCTGGACCCCAGAATGGTTAGAAGCTCGCGCGCTATTGCGCGAGCAACTTTCCACATTGCCTCTCGAAGTCGAGCAAGACGAGGCCGGCAACTTGTGGGCCTACTTGCGCGGCGAGTCCAAAGAGACAATCGTGATTGGTTCGCACCTCGACTCGGTGCCGAGCGGGGGATGGCTCGATGGCGCGCTTGGCGTCATGGCTGGTCTTGAAGTGATGCGCGCGTTGTGCAATGGCCCAAAGCCAGCTCGCACAATCGCGCTTGTCGACTGGGCCGACGAAGAGGGAGCAAGGTTTGGTCGCAGTCTGTTTGGCTCGGCTGCCGTTGCAGGCAGTCTCGATCTGGAAGTGCTTGCAGGCTTAAAAGACAAAAATAGCGCAGGTCTTGTTGAGATTTTGGCCGAACATGGTGTGCACCTAAATGCACTGGAGCAGTGCGAAAAGAGACGCGACACCATCGCTGCGTATCTCGAGCTACATATCGAACAAGGCCCAGTGCTCGAACAGATGGATCAGCCAATTGCGGTAGTGACGGGCACTGTGGGTATTGAGCGCAAACGATTCATTTTCAATGGCCAGGCGGCACACGCTGGCACAATGCCGATGGAGATGCGCAAAGACTCACTGCGTGCTGCAAGCAGATTTATTTTGGAAGTGGCCGACATCGGAGTATTGCACAATGGCGTGACCACAGTCGGCTCGATCAGTTGCAAGCCTGGTGTCGTCACCGCAGTTCCGGGCGAAACCATGGTCACTCTCGACATGCGCCACATTGACGCAACAAGTTTGAACAACATGCTGACCGAGTCGCTGGCGTCGGCGACCAAGTGGGCCGAGCACGAGGGCTGCCAAGTAACAGTTGAACACATTTTTGCAATTGACCCCATGATCTTTGACCCAAAACTGATCGAGTTGACGCGCCAATCAATCGGCGAGGTTCACGACACCATCGTCGAGATTCCGAGCGGTGCACTGCACGACGCATCAGAGATGGCGCGCAGTATTCCAACTGCGATGATCTTCACATCATCGACAAATGGCCTTTCTCACACCAAAGAAGAAGACACGCCTGTTGAGCACCTCGAGATGGGCTGTAATGCTTTTTGGTCGCTCGTCAATCGAGTGATTACGGGTTAATACGACACGGCATGCGCTTGATGCCGTTGATGAAGTTGCTCTGCAGGTAGGCAGGCTCTCCTGTGATTTGCAGGTTGGGCATGCGCCTATAAATCTCATCAAACATCACGCCCAGTTCGCGGCGCGCCAAGTTTGCGCCTAAACAAAAGTGGGGCCCGCCAGCGCCAAAGCCCACTTGGCCGGGTGCTGCTGCACGAGTGACATCAAAGATGTACGGATTTTCGTATACCTCTTCGTCACGATTTGCCGAGTTGTACCACATCACAATTTTTTCGCCTTCGCCAATCTTGACGCCACGAATTTCGGTGTCACGTGTGGCGGTGCGCCGGAAGTGAATGACGGGTGATGACCAGCGAACAATTTCTTCAACGGCGGTCTTGGTGTTGGCTTCGAAGTTGCCAAACCATTTGGCGCGCTCGTTTGGTAAGCGGGTGAGTTCGAGCATTCCATGACTGATGGCATTGCGAGTGGTTTCATTGCCTGCAACAACAAGAAGAATAAAAAAACTTCCGAACTCTTGTGGAGACATGCGCTCGCCATCAACTTCGGCGTGCATCATGATGCTTGTGAGGTCGTCTTGTGGCGTCTTCAACCGATCTTCGCCGAGGGCTTGTGCATAGGCAAAAATTTCGAGCGCAACATTGATGAGATGTTCGAGAGAGCCGCCAAAGTCCGGATCGCCTGCACCAAGAATGACGTTTGTCCAATCGAGGATTTGTTTTTCGTCGCTTTGTGGAATGCCCATCATCTCGCAAATGATTTGTAGCGGAAACGGCGCAGCGATGTTTTCGACAAAGTCAAATTCGGTATCGCCAAACTTTTCGATCACAGTGTCCACAATGGTGCGTGCCTTGACCTTGACGTATTCTTCGATGCGTGCGATCTCTTTTGGCGTGAAGCCTTTTGACACTATGGTGCGAAGTCGCACGTGCTTTGGGTCGTCCATGCTGATCATTGAGCCAAAAAATTCGTTGAGTTCGATGGTCAGGTCGGGGATATTTGTGCCCTTGCCGCTCTGAAATAGATCGGGGTTGCGACTCGCATGCCAGATATCTTCATGTTTGGTAAGTGCCCAATATCCCGGTCCGACCGGAAAGTTCATCAACTCAATTTCGGGAAAGAACTTGACGGGGGCTTCTTTGCGCAATGTGGAGAATACGGATTCGCGGTGGTCTCGGGGCGCTTTCCATAATTCTGGATCCGACAGGTTGATGTGGTCGGGGTCAATGCGGGTCAGTTGGACTGGGCTCTGGGGCATTCCGAAATGGTACCGTTGCATATCCATTTAGTCAGTTAGTCATTTATTTTTAGCCAAACGAAAGACACTCCATGACACAAGCAGTGATCGTTGCAACCGCCCGTAGCCCAATCGGTCGTGCCAATAAGGGAACTCTTATTGACTTGCGCCCGGACGAGATGGCCGCACAAATTGTGCGCGCACTCATGGCCAAGGTGCCACAGGTGAAAGGCTCAGACATTGAGGACTTGATGCTCGGCATCGGTCAACCTGCTGGTGAAGGTGGATTCAATATTGGTCGCATGGTTGCGATCCTTGCCGGTCTCGACGATGTACCTGGGGTGACGGTCAATCGTTATTGTTCATCGAGTTTGCAAACTATCCGCATGGCTGCACACGCGATTATGGCAGGCGAAGGAGATTGCTTCATCGCAGCAGGCGTTGAGACCGTGAGTCGTTATGCGAATGGTGCAAGCGACATGGCACCAAACCCAATTTTTAAGGGACCAGGCGAGCGCACCAAGTTGCGCAGTGCCGGTGGTCAGCCAACTTGGACACCTGCTCAGGGATTGGCAGATGCATACATCTCGATGGGTCAGACCGCAGAAAACGTGCGCGAAATCGAAGGCGTCACTCGCGAAGAGATGGATGCTTTTGGTGCTCGCTCGCAGCAACTTGCTGTGAAAAACCAAAACAACGGTTTCTTCGAGCGCGAAATTTCTCCGCTCACGTTGCCAAACGGCACCGTCATCAGCAAAGACGATGGCCCACGCGACGGCACAACCGCGGAAGGTCTTGCAGCACTCAAGCCTGTGTTTCGTCCAGACGGACAAATCACTGCTGGCAATGCATGCCCGCTCAACGATGGTGCAGCAGCAGTCATGGTCATGAGTGACACAAGGGCAAAGCAACTTGGGCTCACTCCGCTTGCACGAATTGTTTCGTCAGGCGTTTCCGGTCTCAACCCAGAAATCATGGGCCTTGGCCCAATCGAGGCATGTCGTCAAGCACTCAAGCGTGCTGGCATGACCATTGACAACGTCGACCTCGTTGAGATCAACGAGGCATTTGCTGCTCAAGTTATTCCGTCGGCAAAGCACCTTGGCATTTCAATGGACAAGCTCAATGTGCACGGAGGAGCAATTGCGCTCGGTCACCCATTCGGTATGACCGGTGCTCGCATCATGACGACCTTGATCAACGGCCTACAGTCGACGAACAAGTCGGTCGGCATGGAGTCGATGTGTGTTGGTGGTGGCCAAGGTATGGCCATGATCATCGAACGCCTCAGCTGACAAGAGCGAGTTTTTCTTGGCGACCAAGTCGCCACATCATCACAGCAGCGAGCAACGTCAGTGCTGCCATCAGCAGCGCAACTGCACCGAAGGCAACGATGCCTCCGTTGTGGCTTGCTCCACCAAAGTGTCCATAGATTGCTGGCGTTATAAACGCGAGCAACATCGACATCAACAAACCCGATGCGCCTGCAAGTCCTTGTGCTGCAGAAGCGCGGCCAAGCGGGGCAGCCAGCGCAACTGCTGCAGCCGATGCCGGATACATCAATGCTTGGGCTATACCTTCAAGCACGTTGAGCGCAATGACTGGCGGAAGCGTTTGAAACAGTCCGTAGCCACCAACTGCGGGAACGACAAAAATCATTGCGTACATAGCAACTTTTTGTGGATCATGGCGGTCGGCAAATCTGCCTCCATACGAAGCAAAAATGATAAATGGAATGGTGTACAAACCGAACGAGATGCCAACCATCATGTTGCCGCCACCCAAGTCGGTGAGGTATCGATCCCACAGTGAGTCAAAGATGCCAACAGGTGCCTGAATTGCCATTGCCAGCAGTACGGCAATGCGCACCTGCGGGTAACGCAAAAGTTCGATACTTGCGCGCTGTGAAGTTTCGTTGGTGGGCAATTCGGGAAACGAGCGAAATGCAATCAGCAACAATGTGACGAGGCTGACGCCACCAAACACGAGAAATGTTGCCGAGATACCAATTGGGTCAAGCAACATTCCGCCAAACAATGGGCCGGCAACAAAGCCGAGCAGTTCGATTCCGGCAAGCCTGCCCAAACGCTCGCCACGTCGCTCTGGGTCAACATGCGAAATGAGTGCACGCACGGCTGGCATGACAAGACCAAATGACGAGCCGATGACTGCGCGAGCAACAATGAATTGCGCAAGTGAAGTGCTGGTGGCCATGAGGATGGCGCCGAGTGCACTGACCAACAGACCGAGCATGATCAGTCGCTTGGCATGCCCGCGATCGGCAAATGGGGCGATGAAGAGTTGCGCCAAAAATCCGCTCAGGAAGCCGGCTCCAGAAATGAAACCAAGACTTGCGGTGGCGAATCCAAACTTGTCTTGGATGTCGCCGAGTGCCGCGAAGATCACGCTGTTAGCGGTGGCGATACCGAACGAACATGACATCAACAAAAAGGCATCTGCCTTGTGGTCGCGCAGGTCAAGTGTCATTAGCGACCTAGTTCGTTCAAAACTGCATCGCCAAATTGCGGCCAGGCGTCGAGTGCCCAATCACCAAATTCGTGATCGGTGAGCGCAAAGCACGCAACGTTCGCGACGGGGTCAATCCATACAAAGGTTCCGGCGCCGCCGAAGTGCCCAAAGGTCGATGAGCTATTACGTGTCGCCATCCAATGTGGCGACTTGGCGCCGTGTATTTCTGGGCCTAGGCCCCATGGGCACGGATCAAATCTGCCAACGCCTGGTACTACACCTTCGAGTTCGCCGAACTGCAGTGTCGATGCTTCGATATACGTACTTCGCGCAAGAAGTTTTGGTGTGCGAAGCTCGGCTGCGAATAACGCGAGATCAGAGAGAGTGGAGTGAATGTCTGCAGCAGGCGAGCCAAGCAGTTCGCTCGACGACATACCAAGTGGAGCAAACACAGACTCAAATACATATTCGTCAAACTCCATTCCTACTTTTGATGAAACGTATGTTGCGAGCATTTCAAAACCCGTGTTTGAATAGACGCGTTTGCGACCTGGGCTAATGATGGGCGCACCGTTGTCAAAGCCATAACCGCCTGCATGGGCGAGCAGGTGTCGAAGCGTGCAGCCATCTTGGCCAACTGTGTCATCGAGCGAAACTGAGCCGTCCTCTACCGAGATAAGCGCGGCCCATGCGGTCATCAACTTGCTCACCGATGCGAGCCGAAAGCGATGAGTCGTATCGCCATAGGTATGTAGTGCGCCAGTTTGGTCAATGACGCCGGCTGCAACATTGCGCGCGCCCCAAGTATTTGTGAGCGCAAATGATTGCGCGAGCGTAGTGCCCATAGGCACTAATTCTTGTCGCGAATCAGTTCTGCAACGCGGAATGCCAAATCAAGTGATTGACGAGCATTCAAACGTGGGTCACACACGGTTTCGTAGCGCGTGTCGAGATCTTCGTTACTGACTGCTTCTGCACCACCGAGACATTCGGTGACATTTTCTCCGGTGAGTTCGATGTGAATGCCGCCTGGCCAAGTGCCTTCTGCGCGGTGAGCAAGAACGAAACCGGTGATCTCGCGAATAATGTCGTCGAAGTGGCGGGTCTTGCGGCCATTTGGTGCAGTAAATGTGTTGGCGTGCATTGGGTCGCATGCCCACACAACTGGGTGTCCGGTGTCGCGCACTGCGCGAAGTAGTGGGCGCAGTGCATCGACCACGTGATCTGCACCCATGCGAGTGATCAATGTGAGTCTGCCTGGGATGCGCGAAGGGTTGAGCGTTTCACACAAGTTGAGCACGAAGTCGACATTGGTTTCTTTGCCAATTTTGCAACCGATTGGGTTGCCCACGCCACGAAGAAACTCGATGTGCGCTCCGTCGAGTTGGCGTGTGCGTTCGCCGATCCACAGCATGTGTGCACTGCAGTCGTACCAACCGCCAGTTAATGAGTCTTGGCGGGTGAGTGCTTCTTCGTAACCGAGAATGAGGGCTTCATGACTTGTGTAGACGTCGACTTGGTGCAGAGCGCTATTGGTCTCGGTATCAACACCGCATGCGCGCATAAATGCGAGCGCGCGCTCGATCTCTCCAGCCACTTGCTCGTAGCGCTGGCCTTCTGCGCTCGTTGCCACAAACTCTTGGTTCCAAGCGTGCACTCGGTTGAGATCGGCAAAGCCACCCTTGGTGAAGGCGCGCAACAAGTTGAGTGTGCTCGCCGACTGGTGATAGGCCTGAATTAAACGATCTGGGTTTGGCCGACGTGCGTCTTCGTGGGCTGCTGGGTCGTTGACCATGTGGCCGCGAAACACTGGCAGTTCGATGTTGCCAATTTTTTCGGTGTTGGCAGAGCGTGGCTTTGCAAACTGGCCGGCGATGCGACCAACTTTGACAACAGGAACACCCATCGAATAGGTGAGCATGACAGCCATCTGCAAAATGATGCGAAGTTTTTCGCGAATGTTAACTGCAGTGAACTCTTCAAAACTTTCCGCACAGTCGCCGGCCTGTAACAAAAATGCGTTGCCGCTCGCAACTTGTCCTAGTGCTGTTTGTAATGAACGAGCCTCGCCCGCAAACACAAGCGGGGGAAACGTGGAGATCTGCTTGAGCGCGCGCTCGAGGTCGCCTGTGTCTGGCCATTGAGGCTGTTGCACAGCGGGAATGCTCTGCCAAGATGAAGGTGTCCAGTTGCGTGTCATAGGGTTCAGTACTTTCAGTGTACGAACCTGTCGTGGTCAAACCCAGAGGGTTTTAGACGGTCAGGAAATCGCCAGAATCTTCGCGCAACGAGTCAACAGCACGGCTCACGAGTCGGCGTGCGGCTTCGGCAGTGACGCCGAGTTCTTCGCCAACCTGACGGAAGCTCTTGCGCTCGCCGTCGTGCATGCCGAAGCGTGCCTCGACTGCGTAACGGGCGCGCTCGTCAAGTGTGTTGAGCAAGTTGTCGAGCAAGTCGGTGTCAACCATCGACATCACGGCCTCTTCTGGGCTGATGTCGTCGTTTGGCACCAAGTCGCCGAGTGTTGCGTCGCCGTCGTCGCCAATGGTCTTGTCAAGCGAGACCGGGGTGGTGAGGCGGTGCAATTCGGCATTCATTGCATCGAGACCTTCAGCATCGCCAGAACCCTGACGAAGAGCTGCGCGCAATGTTGCCGAGCGATCACCAGGAATACGGATGAGACTTGCCTTCTGGTCGAGCGCACGGCCGATGGCCTGACGAATCCAGAACGTTGCGTAGGTGGAGAACTTGAAACCACGGCGCCAGTCAAACTTGTCAACGGCGTGCTCGAGTCCTAGGTTGCCCTCTTGGATGAGGTCGAGCAAGTCCATGCCCTGTGGCAATGGGTAACGACGGGCAATTGAGACGACCAGTCGGAGGTTGGAGCGGATGAAGTGATCTTTGGCTTTGGCCGCACCACGAAGGTCGGCGCGCAATGCTGCACCGCGCTCGCCTTTTTTCATGGCCGTGGCCGCATCGCGACCCTTTTCGATGGCTTTGGACAAGTTGCGCTCATCCTCGGCGTTGAGGAGGGCGACTTTGCCTATTTCGTTGAGATAGAGACCGATTGCGTCAGACATGGTGGGGGGACCGTTTCGATTGTGTGGGGGGTTTATGGGGGGA
>CAXNIQ010000042.1:0-9114 GCA_964202465.1 Ilumatobacteraceae bacterium | reverse complement strand
TCCGTTTGCGAGCACGAATGTGGTCGCTAAAACAACAAGGAACTTTTTGCTCATGGTTAACTCAAATTTGGCGTAGAGATTTTTCATTGATAGTTACGCTAAGTGGCAATCTTGTGGATTTCATGTGAATTCGATTGGTAAGTCTTCAGAGTCTTGCAGAGAGGCTAAATTAGAAAGACGTAGCAATAAGCCTTTTCGGAGGAATACATGGGATCACATCTCGTTCTTGTGGTTGATGACGAGGAAGCTGTGTGCGACATTGTTGTCGACGCATTGCACTTGGCGGGATATCGCACCGTACGAGCGGGTGATGGTGCCAGCGCATTGACAATTACCCGCAATCAGCAACCCGATCTGGTGATTCTCGATGTAAATATGCCACAGATGTCCGGGTTCGAGGTGCTCGAGCGAATACGCCAGGCCGGCATCATGACCCCGATAATCTTGCTCACCGCGAGGCACTCACGTGAAGACACCGTCACTGGTTTGCGTCTTGGCGCCGATGACTATGTCAAGAAGCCATTTGGACTCGAGGAACTTTTACTGCGTGTGGCAGCTGTTTTGAAGCGCACATCTGGGACTATTGACGAGGTTGTGTTGCGGTGTGGCACTATAGGGATGAATCTCGATGTCCATCAAGTGACAGTTCATGATGAAGTGATTGAACTCTCAGCAACCGAGTTCCGGCTATTGCGTTATTTGATGGAAAACAAGAACCGCGTTGTTTCCAAACAACAGATTCTTGATGCAGTTTGGGGGATTGACTTTGATTCCAATACAACTGTGGTTGAAACATACGTGTCGTACTTGCGTAAGAAACTCGGTCATCAAGGTGAGCAGTTTTTGATAACGGTTCGCGGAGTTGGTTTCAAAATCGCGGATCCAAAGAAGATCGAGTGAAGTTAAGAACCCGGCTTGCCGCCACTCTGGGTGTTGCACTTGTCGTGAGTGGCGTACTTATTGGTGGTGCCACGGCATGGTTGTCGCGGTCGGATGAGATCCACCGAATCGACGGCTTATTGGGTGGCATCATCGTAAAGATTTCAGCAGACCCAAACAACGATGTTGAAACTCTGCTTGCCGCGGTTGAAACCACTCCGATTCCAATTATCGGTGAGATTTATTTCGCAGATACAGACCCGTTCACCGTGGTCGAGGGTCTCGAGGGCAACAAGGCGTTGCTGCTACCAAAGTTGTCGCAAGCCACAGTCAATCGGGCGATCGAGCAACCTCTCACCGTCGATGGGTTGACGTCACTACGCATTCGCGCAATCGCGAGCGGGGAAGGTCAGTGGATCGTCATTGGAACTTCATTGAGAGATGTGAACAAACAATTCATTGATTCTTTGCTTCAAAGCCTGCTGGTATCTGCGGGAATTGCGCTGATTACCGTGTTCCTGATTTGGTTCGTGCTGCGACGTGAATTGCATCCAATTACACAAATCACGCAGAGCGCTACTGCAATTGCAAGTGGAGATCTCGGCGTTGAGTTGCCAGTCTCGGCGCGCACCAATGAGGTCGGCGAACTCACCTCTGCGCTTCAGGCGATGACCAACAAATTGCAAGCGGCCGTGACAGTCACATCATTGTCCGAACAGCGTATGCGCGAATTTCTTGGCGATGCTTCGCATGAACTGCGTACTCCGCTCACCGTCGTCCGCGGTTATGTCGACATTCTGTTCAGTGGACAAGAATTATCTGACGAACAACGTGAGCGAGCGATACGGCGTTTGAAATCGGAGAGCAAACGTATGGATGTGATTATCAACGATCTCTTGTTGTTGGCCGAACTTGGTGAAGTGAACCAGGACAAAGTGGATGTTGTGGATCTGTCGGAAATGGTCACAGATCATGTACGAGACTTGACAGCACAACAACCGCAGCGAAGAGTGTCGTCAACGGTCGCGACCGATGTGCAAGTGCAGGGCGATAGTGAGCAAATTGAACGGATCCTGTCCAATCTGATGTCCAATATCGTGCGACACACGAATGCTGATGCCGATGTTGGAGTGTCACTCGTTGAGCAGGATGGCGTTGCCATTCTTGTCGTTGATGACGCAGGTCCCGGTTTGAGCAAAGAGATGTATGCGCGAAGCTCCGAGGGATTTCAACGGTTTGACAGAGCTCATTCACAATCTGGCGGCGGATTTGGACTTGGACTGTCAATATTGTCGTCAATTGTGCAACGACACGGAGGTGTGCTCACAATGTCGCAAAGTCCGCTTGGTGGCCTGCGCACAAGTGTCACTATTCCAATGGAAATAGATCGTCCACAAGGGCAAAATCTTCAAGCGTGAGTTTCGAAAACAATTCAGCAACATGTACTTTTGGGCATCAACCCATACCTATGTAATGTGAGTCCCTAGGGGGTAGTTGTGGGGGCACAAATTCCGGGGGTTATTAGCGACGTCGATGCGATGTGGCTGAAGAGTGAATTGGGTTGGGATGTCGACTCGATGGAGGTGCAGCAGATTGGTGCTGGCATCGGAGTATCGAGTGCGTTGTATCGACTGACATTACGTGGAGCAAATTGTCCGTCGTCGGTAATTGTGAAGTTGCCAGCACTCGACGAGGCTGCAGTGTTTACGAGCACGATGTTGCGCATGTATATACGAGAAGCAAACTTTTTTGGTTCGTTGTGCAACGAGATGCCAATTGGGGTTCCGGTGGCGTACTTGGCACGTGTTGATGAGGCAACGAGCCAGTTTGTAGTGGTGATGGAAGATTTGTGTGGATTGCGAATCGTTGATCAAAACGAAGGCATGTCGATTACTGATGCTCGTGCGGTGATGGATGCTGCAGCAAAGTTGCATGCCAAGTGGTGGGGACGCGGAGACGAGTTGTCTGCAGCGGGAGCAACAATCAGTTTGGGTGACCCGATTTATCCTGCTGTGCTGCCATTTGTGTTTGGTGAAGGCTGGGAAAAACTGACAAAAGAAATCGAATTGCCAGCTTCGATCATGGAAATTGGGCCGAAGTTTGCAGAGCGACTGCCATCGCTGTTGCAATCATTGGTAACAGGGCCAAACACGTTGTGTCATGGCGACTACCGCGCCGACAACATCTTGTTTGATCAAGCAGGCGAGCCAGTGGTGCTCGACTTTCAGTTACTCGGCAGTGGCACCGGCGCATATGACGTGGCGTACTTTGTGACACAGAGTTTGACCATGCAAGATGCGTCGCAATATGAACGAGAACTATTTGATCGCTGGATTGCAGGCCTGACAGCTGCTGGATTAGTAGTGGACGCTGAGGATTTGTGGTTGCAGTACCGACGATCCGCATTGTTTTGTTTGGCGTACCCCGTGATTGCGTCACGAGGCATGGACTTAAACAACCCACGTGAGCGACTGCTGATTGAGATGATGAACGAGCGGTTTGACCGAGCCGTGCGCGAACTCAACTTGGCAGAGTTGATGTAATTCGGCTTCAGGCAATTAGATTCGTCACGTGGAAATCGTTTTAGTTCGTCACGCATTGCCGTTGCGCGTTGAATTAGAAACGGGCATTGCCGACCCAGAGCTAGCGGCCGAGGGCCATGAACAAGCAGTCAAGATGGCTGCGTATTTGGGAGTCGAAGATATTGAGGCGGTGTATGTGAGCCCGCTGCGCAGAGCACTGGAGACTGCACGTCCGTTGTGCAAAGTGTTGGGGCTCGAGGCAGTGGTGAGCGAAGGCGTTGCTGAGTTTGATCGCAACTCGAGCGAGTATGTGCCCATGGAAGAGTTGCGTGCCACCAATGATCCGCGATGGGAAAAGTTGTTGCGTGGCGAGTGGGACGGAATAGACGAAGAACCGTCAGCGTTTAAGGCTCGAGTGGTGGCGTCGGTAGAAAAGATCATCGATCAGCACCCAGGTGGACGTGTGGTCGTGGTGTGTCACGGCGGAGTGATCAACCAATACTTGGCGCATGTGTTGGGCATCGAGACCCATGTTGGCTTTTTTTATCCGCAATACACGTCAATTCATCGAGTCATGGCGGCGCGTTCTGGCGAGCGATCGATTGTGAGTATCAACGAGGCTGCGCACCTGCGCTAAAAGTCAGTCAAATGACTGAAGCGGGAGAAAGTAAAGTTAAATAAGTGGTGAGTACTTGCGGTGCACAGCCTGGGCCGAGACCCCCATGGCGATACCGATTTTGCGCCAAGAGACATTGGCTTTGCGGGCAGTCTTCACCGATTCGAGAATCTGATCTTCGAAAATTGCCCTTTCAAATCGAATTTGGAAGAGAGCGCTTTCGGATGGTGTCAGTAGATGCGCGTTCTTGATATCAAAGTTTTCGAATATCGCTGAATAATCGCGCGTTGCTTTATTCTTTTTAGAATTATTGATGTCATGAGTCTATCAACATATGTTGACGGTCGTCAAAGGGCCAGAAAGTATCTATGCCGAAGCAGTGGAGATGAAGTTGGGGTTTGTGCACCGTGCAACAGGGTGGGTATAGGTTGAGGCCATGAAACTCGGACCCGGACTTACCTTTTCATGGAAACGTGCATTGGGTGTAACAAAAGCCAAGCGCAAGATTTCGCGCGCAACCGGCGTTCCACTCACACGACAAGGCCGACGCAGTAAACTTGGTCGTTGGATGGGGATGAAGTAGCTGCCCGACGAGGGCGAATTTCTTGTGTCGCATAAAGCTGAACCGTTGTTGAACAACGTGGTCATGTATTTGCCGGTGAGAAACTGGCAAAAGATTTATGGAATTTGGTGTTGCGGTCGTGCTCGGACGCCACGAGCAATATATCGATGGGCTCAAGGCTGAGCGCGAACGGTGGCTCAAAGTAAAACAGCAACTCGGAGTCATTCGCTAGTCTTGTCATTGTGAGCAGCGACAGTTCGGGAAGCTCGGTGACACTCGAAGGGGTGTCAAAAAGTTTTGGTGCCGCAACCGCATTGCATCCGGTTGATTTGAGTATTAAGGCTGGCGAGTTTTTTTCAATACTCGGACCATCAGGATCCGGAAAGACGACAGTACTGAGATTGATCGCAGGATTTGAACTCACCGATAGCGGTGGAGTGTTTATTGACCAAAAAGACGTGACAGCCAAGGCACCTTTTGAGCGAGATGTCAATACGGTATTTCAGGACTATGCACTGTTTCCACACATGACTGTGCAGCAAAATGTCGAATACGGGTTGATGGTGAAAAAAGTTGGCAAAGCCGAGCGGGCCGCCGATGCGAGAGCAATGCTTGACGTAGTTCGCTTAGGCGGTTTTGGTGATCGCAAGCCGGGTCAATTGTCGGGCGGACAGCGCCAGCGAGTGGCATTGGCGCGAGCGTTGGTCAACAAGCCGAAGGTGTTGCTACTCGATGAACCTCTTGGTGCTCTCGACTTGAAGTTGCGCGAAGAGATGCAAGTGGAGTTGAAAGCAATTCAGCAGCGAGTGGGGATCACTTTTGTGTATGTGACACACGATCAGGGCGAAGCATTATCGATGAGCGACCGAATTGCCGTGTTCAATGAAGGTCGTATCGAGCAAGTTGGCACACCTCGAGAGATCTATGAAAATCCGGCGACGGGGTTTGTTGCTCAATTTGTTGGAACAAATAATATTTTCACCACAGACCGAGCAAAGGCTTTGTTTGGGGACGCATTGAGAGCGACGGGTTCAATGGTGGCGATCAGGCCCGAACAGATTCGGCTCTCAAAAACCGGAATGACCAATGGGATATCGGCACGTGTAGTAGCCGTGCAATATCTGGGTGCTGAGACGCGTGTTCATGTGGCACTTGACAAGCAAACTACTGTTATTGGTATAGGGGCAAGTGAAGAATATAAAGGCATGTCGGTTGGAGAAGATGTCTGGCTGACTTTCAACAATTAGCAACTAACAACCATTGGGGGAAACATGCGAAGCAAAGCAAAGTTCATAGGAATTTCGTTGTTTGCAGCTATTTCAGTGGCTGCATGCGGTGGTTCGAGTGATGGTGGCTCATCCGCAATAACAAAACTGGGCGATGGTGAGGGCGCAGTCAACCTGATTGCATGGGCCGGATATGTGGAAAATGGTTCGACTGATCCGGCTGTCGACTGGGTGACTGGCTTTGAAGAGGAAACCGGTTGCAAAGTCAATGTCAAGATTGGCAACACATCTGATGAGATGGTGGAGCTAATGCAGAGTGGCGAGTACGACGGGGTATCGGCTTCAGGGGACGCGTCATTGCGATTGATTGCTGGTGGAGATGTATCGCCAGTCAACACCGACTTGATTCCTAATTACGCAGATGTATATGAAGGCCTGAAGATGCGCCAATGGAATAGTCAAGATGGCGTTTCGTATGGTGTTCCACACGGACGCGGTGCAAACGTCATGGTCTACAACTCAGAGGCTGGTGCAGCACCCACTTCGATCAAAGACATGTTCGATCCAGCAAGCGCATACAGCGGAAAAATTTCGGTCTATGACGCGCCGATCTATATCGCAGATGCTGCGATCTACCTGATGGCGACACAACCGGATTTGGGGATCACGAATCCTTATGCATTGGATCAGACGCAATTTGATGCAGCGATTGAAGCACTCAAAGTGCAAAAGCCAATGGTCGCTCAATACTGGTCGCTATACACAGACCAGCAGGCATCGCTTGAGGCCGGCTCGATTACTCTCGGCACATCGTGGCAAGTCATTGTCAACTTGGCATCAGCCAACAAGCCATCGATCACTGCGGTAAAGGCAACAGAGGGTGCAACGGGATGGTCAGACACGTGGATGCTTTCGTCCAAGGCAAAAAATCCAAACTGCATGTACATGTGGATGGATCACATCATTTCGCCAGTGGCCAATGCTGCTGTTGCCGAATGGTTCGGTGAAGCACCATCAAATGCCAAGTCCTGTGACTTGACTGCTGATAAAAATCATTGCACGACCTATCACGCAGCAGATGAGTCATATTTTGAAAATGTGTGGTACTGGACAACACCAACGAGCACATGTCTCGATGGGCGTACAGACGTACAGTGCGTGCCATTTACCGATTGGGTAAATGCATGGAACGAACTGCGCGCATAGCCGCAGTCGATTAGATGACAGCAGTGGCGGGCGCGGCAAGAAGGCTTACGGCTTTCTTCCGCGCTCGACCTCTAGCAAGATTGTTTGCCGTACTCGGAGCACCGCTCACATGGCTGGTGGTGGTGTACCTCGGTTCGCTTGCATTACTGGTGGCAAGTGCTTTTTTTAAGCTTGACGAATTTACGGGCAAGTCGAACGGTCAATTGACTTTTAGTAATATTTCGGCGGTGGTAACGAAGAGTGCGTACCGCAGTCTGATGTTGCGCAGTGTGCTGATAGCGGCGGCCGTCACGGTGTTGTGTTTGGTGATTGCTCTGCCTGTGGCTTTTTATATTTCGCGTTTGGCATCGCGCTGGACAAAGCGGGGATTGATCGTGGCGATGTTGTTGCCACTGTGGTCTGGATATTTAGTCAAGGTGTATGCGCTTCGTGCGATGTTTGAGCCCGGAAGCGAATTTGGTTCTGGCGGGTTTTTGAAGAGTGTGGTTGGTTGGTCGCCAGGCTTTGGATATGTGGCAGTGATCTTCACTCTGACCTACTTGTGGTTTCCCTATATGTTGTTGCCCGTGTATGCCGGTCTTGAGCGCTTGCCCAATTCGTTGCTTGACGCATCGAGTGACTTGGGCGCAGGGTCTGCACGAACTTTTTGGTCAGTAATCATGCCGATGCTGATTCCTTCAATCGCTGCTGGAAGTATTTTTACGTTTGCATTATCTCTTGGCGACTACATCACTGTAAAAGTGGTTGGTGGAACTGCGCAGATGATTGGCAACATCATTGAGCGAGTTTTACTCGCGCCCAACCAACCTCTGGCAGCAGCATTTACCCTGTGGCCGGTGGGAATCATGCTTGTGTATTTAGCAGCGATGGCGCGACTTGGCGCCTTTAAGAATCTGTAATGCAAGTATCACGAACATCTCGAATATCACTTCGTATCACTACCTACGGTGTGCTTGTCGCAATGTATCTACCCCTTGTGCTGGTAGTGGTGCTGTCGTTTAACTCGTCAAACTCATTTTCTTGGCCGCCTAAAAAGTTCACCACACGATGGTGGTCGACAATTTTGGATGTGGAGAGTGCGCGGCATGCATTGCTCACGTCGATCAAGTTGGCGACTCTGGCAGTCTTGATTGCAGTGGTGCTTGGATCGCTATTGGCATTTGCATTACAGAACTTTTCGTTTTATGGAAAGAACACAGTGAGTTTTTTGGCGGTTCTGCCGATCGCATTGCCGGGCATTGTGACTGGAGTTGCTATGCGCAATACGTTCATGCGATTTGGCTGGGACTTGGGTTTGGCTTCGGTTGTGGCAGGTCATGCAACATTTTGTATTGTCATTGCTTACAACAACGTTGCTGCTCGGCTTCGTCGAATGGCGCCCAATGTGGCCGAGGCATCGAGTGACTTGGGTGCGACTGGGTGGCAGACATTTCGATATGTGACATGGCCACTGATGTCGGGCAGTGTGGTCGCTGGCGGAATTTTGGCGTTTGCATTGAGTTTTGACGAAGTTGTTGTGACCACGTTTACCGCAGGCTCTGGAGTAGAAACATTGCCACAGTGGATTTTGAATAACTTTTCGCGACCCAATGTATTGCCGTATGTGACAGTGGTGGCCACGTTGGTAATGGCCATCTCGCTACCACTGGCGTGGCTTGCTCAGCGACTGAGCGATGGCGCCGAGTCGCTTGCTGGTCGCTAAGAAAGATAAGGGTCGGCATGGAAGGCCCCCGCACTCGTCGATTCATTTCACTTGTTTGACGGAAAAACTAGGTAAAGTAAAAAAATGAACCACCGTTTTGCTGTGTTGATTGCAGGCGTCGTGATGTGCGGATCGCTTATTGCTGTAGGGCCTGCGCCTGTGAGTGCGGCTACTTGCACAGCTGATGGCGTCAACTGCAAGGTCGGCGATGTTGGTCCAGGCGGCGGCATTGTGTATTTCGACGCCGGTTCGTTGCAGTGGTGGGGTCGCTTTCTAGAAGCCAAAACAACATCTGTGCCTGTCAAGGGCATTTGGGGCACATGGACCGGGATAGGAACTCAGCCCCAACCTGTAATCACTAAACAACTCGGGATGGGTCGGGGCAACAGCATCAATTTGGC
>CAXNIQ010000041.1:0-9185 GCA_964202465.1 Ilumatobacteraceae bacterium | reverse complement strand
ACGACTTTGTGCTCGATCAATTTCAGCTGGATGCAATAGCGAGCATTGACGAAGGACGCAACGTTCTTGTTGCAGCCCCGACCGGTTCTGGAAAAACAGTTGTTGCAGAATATGCGGTTGCCCGAGCACATCGTGCAGGTCTGCGATCGTTCTACACGGCTCCGATTAAGGCGCTTTCTAACCAAAAGTTTGTAGAACTGAGCACATTTTATGGCGCAACACAGGTTGGTCTTTTAACAGGGGACAACAGCATTAACCCAACCGCACCAATCGTGGTCATGACAACCGAGGTTCTTCGCAACATGATCTACGCACGATCACAAGCACTCGAGTCTTTGGGTGTCGTAGTTCTCGATGAGGTTCACTTTTTGCAAGATGCATATCGAGGTCCGGTATGGGAAGAAGTCATTATTCACCTGGAACCAACTGTGCAACTTGTTTGTTTGTCAGCGACAGTTTCGAATGCGACCGAGTTGTGCGATTGGTTAACAACTGTGCGTGGGCCGACTACGCCGATCGTTGAGACAAAACGTCCGATTGAACTCTCTAATCATTATTTGGTTGGCGATAAGGCAACCAATCGGTTGCGCATCTTTGACACTCTGATAGACGGACGCGCAAACCCTGAGGTACTCCGATTCGAACAAGAAGCTACAAAACAGGCAGCGAGACAACCATCTCGAGGGAGTAGAGAACGACAGAGATCGGGTCAAGCTACAGGCCGCGCTTCAAATAGGATTTTTGCTCCAAATCGATCGGATATTGTCAAAGAATTGGCCTCAGCCGATTTGTTGCCGGCAATCTTCTTTATATTCAGCAGAAACCAATGCGATGAAGCCGCCCGATCATGCCTCAAGATGGGAATCTCACTGACGAGCGATGCGGAAAAGAAACAGATTGTTGCCATCGCTCATGAGCGACTGACTGAATTCAGCGATGACGATTTGGCTGCATTGCAGTTCACACAATTTGTTGAACAACTTGAGGCGGGTATTGGCTCTCATCATGCAGGAATTGTGCCAACATTTAAGGAGATCGTCGAAACGTGTTTTGCCCGGGGTTTGGTCAAAGTGGTGTTTGCAACAGAGACTCTCGCAGTCGGCATCAATATGCCAGCACGAGCGGTGGTGCTCGACAAGATCACGAAATTCAATGGCGAAAACCATCAAATGCTCAAGCCTTCCGACTACGCACAGCTCACCGGTCGGGCTGGACGGCGCGGTCTCGATGACATTGGCCATGCTCTTGTTGTGTGGAGTCCGTTTGTAACATTTGATCAAGTTGCGACGCTTGTTGCGAGCAGATCATTCGTTTTGAATTCGGCTTTTAGACCGACATACAACATGGCTGCAAACTTGATCAGAACTACTTCACAGATTCAAGCACGACACTTATTAAATTTATCGTTTGCTCAATTTCAATCTGGTAAAGATGTTGTAGAGATACAAGCCCGCATCCAACGCCGCAGCAAAGAGCGCGATCGACTTGTCCTGCAAGCTGAAAGTCCTTTCGGCGATATTGATGAGTTCCGCTCCCGTCGCTCATCAAAGTCTCAACCATCCGAGATCGATGCGTCGTTGGGTGCATTGCGTCCAGGAGACGTGATCGAGGCCGGCAGTTTGTCACACGTGGAGCGGATGGTTGTTCTCACGGTTGCCCAGCGAACCGAAGGTACAAAAATCACGGCTCTTTCGAGGTCTCGTTCAGTACAGACATTTTCCGTGCGTGATTTTGCACAGGAAGTCTTTCCGCTGGGTTATGTAAAATTGCCTTCGCCCTTTGCGCCCTCGAATTCGAAATTTCTTAAGGAAGCATCTGCTCGATTAGCGAATGCAAAAATCAAGCAAGCATCACGCGAGAAACGAAATAGACGCCCACAGCAATCTGAACACCCCGTTCAAGACGATCCAGACCTTAAGTTTCGGTTGATCGCAGCCGATTCGGCAGAGCGAATTGACCGGGAACTCGAACAATTGGAAAAACGTGTCTCGACGAGCACGCAATCAGTAAGTAATAAATTTGATGAACTCGTAAAATTGCTCAGCGAATGGGGTTTTGTTGACGATTGGTCATTGACTCAGCGCGGACAGATGCTTTCACACATTTTTCATGAGTCCGATTTACTGATAGCGAATTGCGTTGCAGAAGGCGCCTTTGATGGTTTGAGTGCAATCAATATGGCTGCCCTTGCAAGCGTCTTCGTTTATCAGGCGCGCGGTGGGGAAGAAGCAGCGACCGGCAGTTTTCCCAACAGCGAATTGAAAACTCGTTGGAAGACTATTTCGAAATTGAGCCAACAACTTGCTGTTGCCGAAACAAATCATGGGCTAGTCGTGCATCGCGGACCAGAAGCGGCATTTATGGGAGCAAGCCTTGACTGGGCAGCAGGTACTGCACTTGTCGACGTTCTTGAAGAAGATGAGATTACAGCTGGCGACTTTGTGCGAACAATTAAACAATTAATTGATTTGCTCCGCCAACTTGCTGTTGTGCTGTATGAAGAGGCCGACAGGACAAGAGCAAGCGAAGCCGCAGAAATGTGCTTAAGAGGAGTTGTCGCTGCATCTAGTTCTGTTGGACGTATATCGTCATGACAATTCGCAAGAACGAAGACTTTGGTAGTTCGATTAGTCGTCCGCTGAATCTCATCGAATTGCACAGCGATAGGGAGATCGCGCGTCGCTATGTGCAACGCAACGGCAGTGAATTTGACTCATCATTTACCGTGACCCGTGGAAGCATTGCTCAGGCGCTAGGAATTGACCGCGAGATCACACAGAGCGCAGATACCAATTCAATCAACATGACTCAAGTCACTATTGATCTCATCAAAATCGAATACCGCACGATTGCGAATCGGATTCTGACCCACGAGTTGATTTGTGCAGGCTCTGTATTACTCGGGCGCACAAGAATCTGCAACACGTTGCTTATTGTTTCTAATAGCGGCATCGTCAATGGAAGAGACGTTTTTCCGCGCGCTCATCCCAATGATGGTCTGCTTGATGTACTCGTCATTGACCAAGAAATTTCGTTGCGGCAACGGCTCACCGCGTGGCACAAATCCAAAATCGGGGTGCACTTGCCCCATCCACAACTCCATGTTTCGAGGCATACGCAGTTTGAATGGACAGGAGACCCATCTCGGATGGTTGTCGATGGTGTGATATTTCACAGGGTTGATTGGGTGCGATTTTCTATAGTCAAAGACGCGTTTACTATTTGTTTTTAGCCATATTGGGTGCCTCATACCAATCCCATCTCGGACCTGCGCCAACTTCTAGGATTACCCGTCGTGAGCGTTTACATCCCAGAAGTTTTTACCGAATCAGAAGCCGATATTTTGGTTCGATATTTCACCAATCTCGACGGTCCTGTATTTGCACTCGTGAATCTTCCCGAGGTCGTCAAAGGCGCACTCTTCGCCAGATACAGCCGCAGCCCGAAGAGCTTGCGTCGACTTTTTCTTGACGAGTTCGTGAATGATCTGGATCTCACTGGAGACCAGGGAGTCGATGCTCGGGCAGGACTTTCATACGCCGAAGGTTTGTACGAAAAGATTTTCGTTGAATACGGTGATGATTCCGTTGCTCAGCTGGGCGGTGTTCACTTGGCGTGTGAGCAAGCATCCAACTTGTTAACAAAAATTCTTGAGTGGGGTCGCTTGATGAGCTATCTCGAGCAAAGCACGAGATATATCAATTACGACAATCGACTTGGTGGCCGTTACCGCTATTTTCGCGATCCCGAGATTTTGAATGGCCCATTTGGAACTCGTTACGTCGGGGACATGGATCGCATGTTTGATACCTACAGCGCGCTCGTCACAACGGTGACCGATCACGTGCGAGCAACAATTCCGCGTTCGATTAATGATTCTGATTTTGTTTATCGACAGGCAACTCGAGCGAAAGCGCTCGATGCTGTGCGCGGTATTTTGCCGGCATCGGCTCTGTCCAATGTGGGCGTATACGGCACCGGTCAGTCATATGAATCAATGCTGTTACGAATGCGGTCCCATTCATTACCAGAAGCAAGACACTACGCAGATTTGATGCTCGTTGAGTTGCGCAAGGTCATACCAAGTTTTTTGCGGCGCGTTGACGTTCCCGAACGTGGTGGTCGGTGGAGCGCATATCTGGCTGAGAATAGGCAAAACACCAGCGCGCTTGTCGATGATCTTTTTGGTGGACTCGACCCAGAGCCAATGCCCGAAGTTGCGCTCGTCGATTTCGACCCCGACGGTGAGAACAAGTTGCTCGCAGCTATTTGCTACGCACATTCACACTTGCCCGAATCACAACTGCTGAAGCGAGTCGAGCTGTTGGATCATGCCGAGAAGGTCAAACTCATCACTACCTATGTTGGCAATCGCGAAAACCGTCGCCACCGCCCAGGTCGGGCCTTTGAGCGAACTGATTATCGTTTTGATGTGCTCGGTGACTACGGCGCATTTCGAGACCTTCAACGCCACAGATTGCTGACCATTGAGTGGCAGCGCCTGACTCCAGATCATGGCTATGTCATGCCAGAATTGGTGGCTGAGGCAGGGGTAGGAGAGGTCTTTGAAGAGGCCATGGCACGCTCTAGCGCGCTCTATGAGTCACTTCTGCCTGAATACCCCGAACAGGCTCCCTACGCAGTTTCTATGGCTTACAGGCTGCGATACGCGATGCAGTTCAATGCCCGTGAGGCCATTCATATGCTCGAATTGCGTTCCGCGCCCCAGGGACACCCTGCTTATCGAAGGGTCGTTCTCGAGATGCACCGCCTGATCGCGCAACAGGCTGGCCATACGGCGATTGCGGCCTCAATGTCGCATATGACCATGGTGGCCCCCGAGCTTGAGCGACTTGATTCTGAGCGAAAATCCGAGTCGAGGAGACAAAAGACCTAATTCGTTGATTTTGAGGTGAATTGGGCTATTGTTCGCGCGACACGTGAAAGGGATATTGAATGTCAGACGATGAAATCATTGATGCAGAAGACCTAGATCCAGCAATGCTGATCGAGGTGGACCCAGATGCCGAAGTACTCGAGGGTGACTCGAATGGTCTCGAGAGTGACGACGATTCATATGGGCAGGGCGATGATCTCGCAGATGATCTCGGCACAAACGATGAAGTCGAAGACCCTGACGCCATCATTCCAGCAACGGAAACTTCTGCAAAAAAGGCTGGCGAGGATGATGACGACGATGACGATCTTCGCACCGAAGACGACGTTGAAGCAGACCTCGACTCGATTCTCAAAGAGAAGTTAACTGCAGCCGATGACACGCCCCCTGAGGACGACGACGAAGATGGCCTTGTCGTTGATGACAAGACAGATGGAATGGAACGGTTGCAGCCACGACGCCCAGATGAAAGGCAATGCGCACAATGTTTCTTGTTGGTTCGCAATAGCGCACCGGGCTGTCCTGTTGAGGATGACGCATGTCCGTTGTTCAAATAATCAAGCGAGCAGCCAAACGACTCGAAGAGACAACGTCAACCGACCTGCCAAAAATTCAACAAGAGTTGCGCAATGCTCGAACGATTGGTGAGATGGCCGTCAAATTTGGAGCGCAACGAGCGCAGAAGTTTGTCGACGAATTTCAGTCTGATCTAGATAAACAAAGCGACTAGTTCTTGGCCAATCTTTTTGCGCCACCGTTTGTTGTGCGCAAGGCAGTGGAAGCCGATGCATCATCACTGCAGTTGCTCGAGCAAGAGGGTCGCCAAGAAGTACAACAGTTTCGAGGACATCAGGCATTGTTGAGCGAGTTACCAAATGGCTCCGACAGGTGGTCGCAGACTATTTCTTCCAGCGAGCACAGCGTTCTCGTCGCTGAAGTAGCCCAACAGGTTGTTGCCTATATCTGTGCCGAATTCAATAAAGCGTCGTTGGTCTGCTCAGTTACACAGATATTCGTAGATCCGCCGGCCAGGCAATTGGGGATAGGTGCGCGACTCGTTGGCGAGACAGCAGTCATTGCTCGCGGTTATGGATGCACAAGACTTGACGCAAATGCATTACCAGGTGACCGCAAAATGAAAAATCTTCTTGAACGAGTCGGAATGCCAGCACGACTCATTGTTGCGTCTACAACTCTTTAACGTCCTTGCCAGACTGGTGGGCGCTTTTCAATAAAGGCCGTGAGACCTTCTTTGGTGTCTTCAGATTGCAGTACTTTGCCAAATTCAGCGTTAGTCATCTTGATCAATGTCTCGTCGCTCTCAAATGCCGAAGCGAGAACAATCTTGCGCGACGCCCACACGGCAAGTGGTGCAGCCAAACAAACGCGTGATGCCAATTCGAAAGCCGATTCTTCCGCTTTTCCTGGCTCAACCAAACGGTTGATCAGGCCAAGCGCATAGGCGCGCTCAGCAGGCAAGGGTTGACCAGTCAAGATGACTTCCATTGCTGTTGCCTGACCAATTGCTCGCGGCAGGCGAAAAAGACCACCGGCACCCGCTATGAGGTTGCGCATTACTTCGGCAAGACCAAACGCCGATCGAGTAGTTGCAACCACCATGTCGGCTGCGAGCACAATCTCGCATCCACCTGCTGTGGCAAGACCATCGACTGCGGCGATGATTGGCTTCTTGCGTTGCCGATAAACAAAGCCTCCAAAACCGCCAAGTTCGGTATTGAGCGAACCTGCTTGACCAGAGTTGATTGCCTTGAGATCTGCTCCTGCACAAAAAACAGGACGCTCTTGACCCGCAGTATTTGCACGCAAGATTCCAACCCAAACATTTGGGTCTTCTTCCATCTGATTGATTGCGGCTTCAAGACCTTGGGCTACATCGCCGTTAACAGCGTTGCGAGCCTCCGGACGATTGAGCGTGATGAGTGCGACTTTGCCTTGAACTTCATAGGTGACGACGTCTGACATGCGTACAGACTAGGCGCTTGGAACTACTCGTTGGAAGTTGGTGCTACTTCGACTGGCGCTGCTTCAACCGGCGCTGCTTCAACCGGCGCGACAACTTCAGGTTTTGCCGATTCAGGCTTGGCTGGCGCAGTCTTTGGCTTTACACGCACTGGACGTGTAGGACGCAGTGGTCGGGGAGCAGTCACTCCTGGTGCTACTTCGATGCCAAAGAGTGCGGCAATCTGGGGAAGGAGTGGTGACAGACGCTTGACAGTGGCTAGAAGAGCCTCTGATGGTTGCTGAGGCATAGTGGCGAGCTTGACCTGACCACGGATAGGCGAGAAGGCGAGGGCTTCGAGCAGCGCTATCCAACGATCTGGTGCGGTTTCGGTGGTGAGACCAGCAGTTGCAGCAACGGCAAGTTTTGCGCCGAGCTCGGATGGAAATGGCTGACCGGCCTTTGGTGGCTCGCTGGTCAACTTCAATGCTCGAACGGTGCGACCAACTTTTAACGCGTCAACAATGTCAGAAAGCCAGAGTGCTTGTGCTGATTCTTGTCGTTCCTTGAGCGCAACCTTCAATTCAGTAGCAAGTGCGCGAGTTGTTTCATCGCGAACAACCATCGGGTCTTCAGATGCAACAACAACCGATCGCAAGTCTCGCAAGTCAAGTGTCGCAAGGTCTGCTTTTGCGGCATCTGCTTTGTCGAGCCAATCGGCAACACGAAGTTTTGGCAACAGATTTTGTGCCATCGAAATCAAGCCGTCGGATGGAACCTCTGGCTTACCTTCTTTGCGCAGCAAATCATTTTGCACTTTCACCGCATCACGAACAGCTTTGATGCCTCCGTCGAGAGCGCGTTCTGCAACACCGCGCTGCTCAAGCGGCAATGTTTCAAGAACCGCACTGCGATGAACATGTTTTGGCTTGAGACGTTTTGCTGCTGGACGCTTTGGCATCTCTGGCGGAGCAGTGAAATGCGGACGCGATGGACGACTTGGACGACCAGTGGTTCCGTCAGGACGAGTCGACTCTGGTCGACGCGGAGCATTTGGATCGCGCGGTGGACGCGCAGAGCGAGGAGCGCCATCTCGTTTTCCAGATTTGTCATCGCGGCCATTGCGTGCAGGCTTGCGATCAGACTTTGGCTTTTCTGCCAACTTTTGTGTGACAGGGGTAAATGCTTTTTCGCTTGCAAGCATCTCGAGCACATTGCCTCGTTGACCTTTTTCTCTCATCTGCACAATGGACAAAACCGAAATTCCATCGATGTCAAAATCGGCTTCGACTTTGAGTACATCGCCGGTCTTTGCAGCATCCGTCAACAGGGTTGCACTGACAACACCCTTGGGCGACTTGGCACCAGCGGCGCGCCAGGTCCAGGTTCCATCTTGACGATTGCTGGTGAGTTCTATGTCGAGGCGGCGAGACATGGGGCTCTACGGTACAGCCACGAACCCTATTTCTCCAATGAGATCATCATGGAAGTACCGTAGAAATTATGACAATTTATGCATACGGAGATCGTGTACCAGTAATTCATGAAACTGCATTCGTTCACCCAGATGCAGTGGTCATTGGATCAGTCGAGATTGGTGCCGAATCAACGATTTGGCCCGGTGCTGTATTGCGCGGTGACGATGGAGAAATCAAAATTGGAGCGCGCACCAGTATTCAAGACAACACAGTGATCCATACGATGCCAAATCAGCCAACTCTCGTTGGAGACGATTGCGTGATTGGGCACATCGTGCATCTCGAATCGTGCACCATTGCTAATGGCGCACAGGTGTCATCGGGTGCAGTGGTGTTGCACAGAGCAGTGGTCGGTGCTGGAGCAATCGTTGCGGCCAATTCGGTCGTGCTCAATGACACGATCATCCCTCCAGGAGCACTTGCGGTCGGAAGCCCTGTCACGATCAAAGAAGGTCGGGCTCGCTCCATCGAAATCGAGATTGGTGCACAAATTTACGTTGAAAAAGGCAAGAAGTTCCGGACAGACCTTCGAAAAATTTCGGACTGATCAGTCAACAATCTTTCTGAGTTCTGAGATATCAAGAGTGTCCAACAAGGGGAGATAGGTGCGAACTGCATCTTTACGAAATCTTGTACTGAGATCTGACCTAAAGAATTTGGCTCCTTCTCGCACAACATAGTTGAGAATGAAGAACTGATAGGCGTACGGCAAGAATTCGATCTCTTCTCTCGAGAGTGGATACACCGAATGGTACGCCTTGAGAAAACTCACAAAGCGCGGTTCGGTCAGAGTGTGTGGAGAGTAACTAAAGTGCGTCTTATCTCCGGTGTGGGATGACGCGCGCGAGAG
>CAXNIQ010000040.1:0-9279 GCA_964202465.1 Ilumatobacteraceae bacterium | reverse complement strand
ATTTTTGGGCACTTGCAATTCGCCACTCCGACGATTACCGCGCCGCAGGAGTGCCGATGTTGCCAGTTGTTGCCACGATGCAGGAAACGGTGCGCTCGATGGTGGTGTACTCCGTCATCTTGACAGTGACTTCACTTGTGCTCATTCCCGTTGCTCATCTTGGCTTTATATATGGAATTACAGCACTGCTATTTGGAAGCCTGTTTATCGTTGGGTCTATTCGACTGGGCCGGGACCCGTCTGACTCCCGTTCGATGCGTTTGTTCTCGTTTTCAATTACTTACATCTCGGTGTTGTTTATGGCGCTGACCCTAGATGTGCTCGTGCATTAGTTCCCAACCAGGCAAGAAGTTCGGGCTCACAGCCAACTCATTGTTAGTCTGTAATCCGTTATGAGCACGGTCAATTCCACAGCCACATCTGGCATCGCGCCCACACCAAATGTCTTGGGGTCGGTCGCAAATTGGATGACCACCACCGATCACAAAAAAATCGGGCGGCTCTTCATTGGGGCCAGCGCACTGTGGATGCTGAACATTGTCGGAGTCGGTATCGCGCTTGGAGTTGAACGTATTGCACCAGATACAGCGATCTTTAATTCAAACAGTGTCACGCAACTCTTTGCAATGCTTCGCACTGGGGCATCATTTGGAGTGTTAATGCCACTTGCTATTGGATTTGGAATAGCTGTCGTTCCAACACAGGTGGGTTCGAAGTCGCTCAGTTTCGCTCGTCTTGCAATGTTTGGTTTTTACGCATGGCTCATCGCTAGCGGACTGGTGCTTGGGTCAATCATTGCCAATGGCGGACCTGGTGGAGGCAACCCACAAATGGTTGACCTGTATTTAATGGGCGTAGGTATTGGTTTGGTTGGTGTGATTGCTGCATCGGTATCGCTCTTGACAACAGTCATGACGTCTCGTCGCACCGGACTGTCGCTGCTTGAAATCCCAATGTTTTCGTGGTCGGTATTTATTAGTGCAGTCTCGGTTGTATTGACGCTGCCTGTTCTGCTTGGCTCACTGATTTATGTTGCAGTTGATCATCATTACGCGCGTCTGGTGTTCGGTGCCAACGAAGGAATTGACACGTGGCTTGGTTGGGGTTTTAGCCAGCCACAAACATTCCTCTATGTCATCCCTGCAATTGGTCTGCTCGCCGAGTTGGCCCCAGTTGCTGCACGCATCCGCCAACCATTGCGCGGAGCAATGCTCATCGGTGTCGCACTTGTTTCGACTGCCATGTTTGGCACCGTGACACAAACGTCCCACGTATTTGTGTGGAGTGGTTCACTGAGCGACAAAATCAAGAGCATCATTCCATACGCATGGTTTAACTTGCTACCAGTTTTGGGCGTTGTTGTAGTTACTCTGCTCGCATTATTGGCAATTCAAAAAGGAACGCCACGATTAATCGCACCACTCGTACCAACATTTTTGGGTGTCGGCATGATTGTTGTGGGCATGGCGGGAAATGCCGTGCAGATGATCGAATCGGTCAAGCTCAGCGGAAGCGTGTTTGAAGAAGCTGCAGTTACCTACATTACGTACGGAGCAATGCTCTGTGCTTGGGGTGCCATTACGTACTTCGGCCCAGCACTGTGGGGACGAAAGATCCCAGATACTGCAACTATCGCCATTGGAGCGCTTGGTTTATTTGCAACCGTGTTGGCTGCAGCCCCGTATTACTTTGCCAAGGATCAGGTTGCGAGCGCAGTGAGTGATTTTGATTACTCCGGTCCGCAAACGGCATTTAATGCAATTGTCTCCGCAGGCCATCTTCTGATGGCGTTTTGCTTGTTGAGCGCAATTGTTGTGACTATCAAGTCAGCGCAATCTGGTGAAGTTGCAAACGCTGATACTTGGAGCAACCAATGAGCACAACAACACACGTTTTGCCAAGCGGCGCTAGTCCTGCTCCACGCAGTTCTGTATTAGTCGCGACAAGCGCGATCGCGGCATCGGGCACCATGTTGATGTTTGGAATGTTGGCCGTTTGGTTCAGATTCCGTGATGCATCTCCACTACGCGAATCGGCTCGGGGCAAGTTGATCCACGACTGGTTGCCTGCAGATATCAAGATTCCCGAAGTAGCAACCAACACCATGGCGATCACGATGGTGATCGCCTGCGTGATGGCGCAGTGGGCGGTGTATTCAGCACGACGGAGCGATTCGTCGCACGCCACATTGGCACTTGCGATCACTGCAGTAATTGGAATTGCCGTAATCAATGCCCAGGCTGCCGTGTATTTGCAAATGGAAATGGGCCTCACCGATGGCGCTTACCAAACGATGTTTTATGCGATTACGGGAACAATGCTGGTGTTAGTGATTACTGGTGTCGTCTTTTCAGTTGTCACGATGTTTAGAGCAGTTGCTGGTCGCTTAGAAGACTCGAGCGTGATGAGCGCGCATGCGCTGTATTGGTATTTCCTCACCGCAGTGTTTGTCGCACTGTGGTTCGTCGTGTACGTGCAGAAGTAGGTACGAGCAATGTTTACTCCCGGATCTAAATACCTCATCGCAATCACTGGCTTAAGCGCGGTGTCGTTTGCGTTGTACATGCTGTTGGTTCATCCTTCGGCAATCGGCGCTGTTGCGCTCATCGGATTAATCATCGCAACAAGTTTGATCACCGGTGTTGCATTGTTCACCCGCGATGGTCACGCAGCAGAGGGTCAAACATCTGCCGCAACTCTCGACACACCAACATCAAGTATGTGGCCACTGATTGGTGCTGCTGGGCTCTCGCTTGTACTTGTTGGCACAGTCACCACACCGATCGTGTTCATTCTGGGGATTGTTGCGATACTCGCGGCACTTGTGGAGTGGACAGTGCAGGCTTGGAGCGAAAGTGCTTCAGGAGACCGCGGCTATAACGCAAGCATTCGCGAGCGAATTCTGAACCCAGTCGAATATCCGATTCTGGCGGCTGTTGGTATTGCAGTAATTATTTTCTCGTTCTCACGGGTGATGTTGGCGATCAACAAAGACGCAGGCGCGATCACATTCATTGTCGCCGCTGCTGTCATTTCGTTGGTTGGACTACTGATTAGCGTTCGCCCACAGTTGAAGAAAAGCATTGTTAGTGCAATCGCAGTGGTTGCAGCAATCGGACTTGTTGGAGCCGGAATCGCAAGCATTGGCTTTGGTATGCGCGAAGATTTGGTTGTTGCTGCACAAGAAGATCCCTATGCACACAAGGAATGCACGAAAGAGCGTTCAGCGCATTTTGATAAGGGTGTTTCACAAACAATCTCAGCAACTAGTGGTGTTGCTGCAACAGTTGATTTGGTCGACGGAAAGCTCACTGCGCATGTGCAAGGCATAGAGGGCGCACAGGAATCAATCATTGTCGCGCGATCAAATGTGACCAGTATTATTTTCCGTAATCACGACGCGGGAGATTTTAGGCTTGCGGCGTACTTGGGTAAGGTCAAAGTTACAGATGGTGTTGTTGAAGATTTGATTACTTGCACGCAGTTGCTTCCCGAAGGCGCTGAGCAACTGTTGACATTCAGTATCGCCAAGCCATCGGTGAACGGCGATCCATACACATTGAGCGTTCCGAGCATTGAAGGACAAAGTGTTGTGGTGGTTGTGCCGTGAACCACATTGAGAGCACTTCTGATGCCGTACCTCAAGTCCATATGCTTGGTCGTGTGATGCGTCGACTTAAGCCCTTTGTTCTTGGCACCGTAGGCACAGTTTTTCTAGCAAGCTGTGCGTCGAATGCACCTCAAGATACGTGGGTGCCAAAAGGTCCGAACGCTCAAAAGATTGACAGTTTACAAAAACCAGTTTTTGCCGTCGCCGGAATCATTGGGGTGATCGTCGCAGCTGTCGTTACCTACAGCGTCATTAAGTTTCGAGACAGAGGCCAGCCGATCCCAAAGCAGAGTCACGGTAACCCAGCGCTTGAAATCACACTGACCATCATTCCTGCCCTGATCTTGGCCGTAGTTGGTGTATTCACGTTCCGTACCGTATTTGATCTCAATAAAACAAGCGATACGCAGATGATCATTAACGTGACCGGTCAGCAGTGGTGGTGGGAGTATGACTACCCAGCCAACAACGAATATGGCATTACACAGCCGATTATCACTTCTGGTCAATTAGTAATTCCTGTTGGCACAAAGGTGATGTTGCGCCAAACAAGTCGCGATGTTATTCACTCATATTGGATTCCTGCACTCAATGGCAAGCGCGATGCCGTGCCTGGTCGAATAACAATCAACCGCTTAGAGGCCGACGAGCCGGGCATTTATGCAGGTCAGTGCACAGAATTTTGTGGTTTGTCGCATGCAAACATGCGCATGGAAGCCGTAGCTCTGAGCAAAGAAGATTTTGCGGTATGGGTCGCAAATCAATTGAAGCCATATGTGGCACCCGCCGAGGGCACACTTGCCAAAGAAGGTGAAACCGTATTTCTTAATCAGTGCACACGGTGTCACCAAGTCAACGGTCTTACGCGTGCCGATGGAACTCCAGTAATTGCGGCACCAGACGAAAGCGTTTGGTCAGGTGCTGTTCCAAACCTTTCTCACCTCATGAGCCGCAACACATTTGCTGGTGCGATGTTTGATCTCGTTACTCCAGAATGTCGTGCAGATGTGTGGAAGTCTGACTCCGTTTCATTTGGTGCCAAGTATCTCGCCGGTGTCAGCGAACCGTGCCTCAATCAAACCGATTTGCGTGGTTGGTTGCGTAATGCGCCAGCGATGAAGCCGATGTATGCCAATCCAACACAACTCGCGATAACTGGCGGAAAATACCGCGGCATGCCAAATCTTGGACTTAGCGAAATTGATATCGAAAAGCTCGTTGCCTACCTGCTCACGTTGAAGTAATCGGAGAATCTCATGGCCACTATCGAACGTTTCGCCACGCCGTCATCGGCAATGGGTGCGCTAAAACGCCCAGTAGCTACAAAGGGCTGGCGCCAATGGGTATTTACTGTCGATCACAAAAAACTCGGTCTGATGTACATGGCCACTGCAATGTTCTTCTTCCTCGTTGGTGGCATCGAAGCCGTTTTGATTCGACTGCAGCTTGCATTGCCAAACGGCAAGATCCTCAATGCCGACTTGTACAACCAAATGTTCACAATGCATGCCACGACCATGGTGTTTTTGTTCGTGATGCCGATGGCTGCAGGATTCGCCAACTACTTCATTCCGCTGCAGATCGGTGCGCGAGACGTTGCGTTCCCGCGCATTAATGCGTTCGGATTTTGGGCCCTGCTATTCGGTGGACTTTTCATCAACCTGTCGTGGTTCTTGGGTGGAGCAGCAGACGGCGGTTGGTTTATGTATGCGCCAAACTCCGGGCCAATCTTTTCGCCAAGCCATGGCGTCGACTTCTGGACATTTGGTCTACAGATTGCAGGTATTGCGTCATTGACCGGTGCAATCAACCTGATCGTGACCGTGCTCAATATGCGTGCACCTGACATGAAACTTATGCGCATGCCGATCTTTACCTGGATGATTTTGGTTGTGCAGTTTTTGTTGGCATTTGCAGTGCCAGTGATCACCGTCGCATTGTTCTTGCTTTCATTCCAACGCAACTTCGGTGCAACGTTCTTTGACGTTGCTGCAGGTGCCGACCCACTGTTGTGGCAGCACCTGTTCTGGATCTTCGGTCACCCAGAGGTATACATCCTTATCCTGCCGAGCTTCGGAATCGTCTCCGAAGTTCTTCCCGTGTTTTCACGTAAGCCATTATTCGGCTATCCGTTTGTTGTGTTTTCGGGTGCGGCAATTGGTTTCGTTGGCTGGGGCGTATGGGCTCACCACATGTTCGCTTCGGGCCTCGGCCCAGTTTCGGTCGCTGTGTTTTCTATCTCGACAATGGCAATCGCAGTGCCAACTGGCGTCAAGATCGTCAACTGGACACTGACCTTGTGGGGTGGCAAGTTGTGGTTTACAACTGCAATGAAGTTTGCAATTGGTCTGATCGTTCTCTTTACCATTGGTGGATTGTCGGGCGTTACGCACGCAGTTGCACCATCCGACACACAGCAGACCGACACCTATTACATCGTTGCTCACTTCCATTACGTGTTGTTCGGTGGAGCGGTGCTCGGATTGTTCTCCGGCTTCTACTACTGGTGGCCAAAAATGTTTGGCAAGATGCTCAACGAAAAGCTTGGCACATGGAACTTCTGGTTCATGGTTGTTGGTATGAACCTCACTTTTGGTCCGATGCACATACTTGGTCTACAGGGTCAACCACGACGCATGTACCAGTGGACAGAAAATCGTGCGGGTGAAGGCTTCTTCAATCTCGGTTTTTGGAACCTCATCGCTTCGATTGGTTCACTCGTGTTGGTTGTCGGCGTCTTTCTGTTTCTCGTCAACATTTACATCACCGCACGCAATGGTAAGGTTGCGCCACTTGACCCATGGGGCGCACGCAGCCTCGAGTGGATGACAAGCAACCCGCCAAAGGAGCACAACTTCGATTCGATTCCAACCGTGCATCACCTCGACGAATTCTTCCACCGCAAATATGCAGAAGACGCAAACGGTCAGATGCAACAAGTGGCTACTGCCGAGCAGGTGTTGAAGCAACTTGAAGACAATGCTGACGCGCACATTCACATGCCCTCGCCGTCGTATTGGCCGATCATTCTTGCGTTTGGTTTGCCAGTTACATGCCTCGGCCTGATCTATTCAATTCCACTCGCCATTTTCGGTGGGCTCATCATCTTGATGGCTACATTTGGTTGGGCACTCGAGCCAAGCACTGCTCCCGACAGTGATTTTGATCCTCCGTCTTCAGGCGACACTTCAAAGGATGTGGTTCACGTTGGATAATTTGGCTACAACACACGACACGCACGAAGGTGCAGCACATTCGTCAACCGGATTGTCCAATGTCAAGTTGGGAATGTGGCTGTTTTTGGGTACCGAGTGCCTGTTGTTTGGTGGACTCATTTCTACGTACATGTTGTATCGCGGTCGCGTAGGCACAGGGCCACGTCCATCACAAGTGTTCGACATTCCGTTCACTTCGGTGAGCAGTTTTGTGTTGTTGATGAGTTCGCTCACCATGGTGTTGGCAGTGTCTGCAGCGCACAAACGTGATGACCGATCAACCAACTTGTGGCTTGTGATCACAGCGCTTCTTGGCACAACGTTTGTTGGAGGTCAGGTGTACGAGTTCACCGCTTTCTACAACGAAGGTATGGGGTTTTCTACCAGCCTCTTCAGCTCAAGCTTTTTTGTGCTCACTGGCTTTCACGGCGTGCACGTGACGGTAGGAATCATTATGTTGCTCGCTCTGCGCGGCATGCTCAAAAACAACAAAGTCTCTGGAAGTCGCGCAGAATCAGTTGAAATGATTGGTCTGTATTGGCACTTCGTGGACATCGTGTGGATTGTAATTTTCACCCTTATTTATCTGATTCCGGCATAACCATGACTCAAGCAACAGACTCTCACGCAACCGAACACGGTTTGTCCACTATCGGATATGTGCGCATCGCTCTGATCTTGGCTGCAATCACTGGCCTTGAGGTTTCAACGTATTACGTCGACTTCGGTCGGCTCTTCTTGCCAGCGTTGCTGATCATGATGGTGATTAAGTTTGTCATGGTGGTCAGCTACTTTATGCACCTCAAATTTGACAACAAGGTGTTTAGTTGGTTGTTCTATACCGGTCTATTTTTGGCCGTGGGTGTGTATTGTGCCGCATTGGCCACATTCAAATTCTTTGGCTAGTTCACTAGCAGTGGTTGATCCCTGGAGGTTTCAGGCCCACGTTGAAGTGTGGTTGCTGATGGTTGCAATCGTCGCAAGCTATATATATGCGATCAAAGTTATTGGTCCGCGTGTAGTTACTAACGGAGCGGTTGTGACCCGCCGGCAAATTCAATGTTTCACGGCAGGTGCGTTGTTGATGTGGATCGCGTCAGATTGGCCCATCCACGACATTGCTGAAGAGTATTTGTATTCCGTGCACATGTTGCAGCACATGATGCTGTCGTACTTTGTGCCACCACTGATGTTGTTGGCCACACCAAAGTGGTTATTTGATGCGATCTTCGGGACAGGTCGTGGTTTCAGGGTTATTAAATTTCTGAGTCGAGCACCAGTTGCCGGTTTGTTATTCAATGTCATGGTCATGGTTGCGCACATCCCCGACGTCGTGAATCGCAGCGTGTCCAACGGGCCAATGCACTACAGCCTGCACATCCTGCTTGTGTTGACCTCACTGTTGATGTGGATGCCAGTGTGTGGACCAGAGAGATCGTTTCGCTTGCAATACGGCGGAATGATGATTTATCTGTTTCTCATGTCCGTGATTCCGACAGTTCCTGCGGCGTGGCTGACATTTGCGGAAGGATCTGTATATAAGCACTACGACATTCCAATTCGTGTGTGGGGTCTTTCAGTAACCACCGATCAGCAACTTGCTGGCGCAGTGATGAAGAGTGCCGGTGGGATATTTTTGTGGACGATCATCATCGTCATCTTCTTTCGACGATTTATCGGGCGGTTCTTTGCCGAGGCAAGCTACTCCAAAGAAGCAAGTCAAGACATAGATTAGTTCCAGCGAAAAAATTTACCGGCAGCAAGAGGCGCAATCACTGCCCAGCACGCAAGAGCAATCCAAGAACCCTGACCAAACTGAGCAGTGTCGGTGATGGCGCCTCGAAGCACATCGGCTAACGCTCCCGAAGGAAGCATCTTTCCAACATTCTGTAATGGCTCAGGAAGCTCGTCGAGTGGGAAAATGACTCCTCCCAATAGGAGCAACACCAGATACAGACCATTTTGGGCAGCCAGGTTGATCTCGGCGCGCAGGGTTCCGGCCATCAATAGTCCAATTCCGGCAAAAGCCAGGGTCCCTGCGAAGATCGCAACAACAAGTAACGCCAAATTGGCCGTGGCGCCATCTTTGCCAAGCATCACGGCAATCGAATACAACACCGCCAACTGAAGCAGTTCAACAACCACAACAGCGAGGCTTTTTGCAAGGATCAGACGACCCGTGCCAAGCGGTGTTGCACCAAGGCGCTTCAGCACCGAATACGAGCGTTCAAAACCAGTGGCAATACCAAGGCTGACCATGGCTGTCGACATGATGGCAAGGGCAAAAATGCCCGGCAGCAAGAAGTCGATAGGTGTCTGTCCATTTGTTGGCAACACATCTACCTGGCTGAAAAAGATCAGAAGTGCTGCCGGAATACCGATGATCACCAGCAGCTGTTCGGCATTGCGCGCGATTACCCGAATCTCAGAACGAAGTTGGGCGAACAAAACTCT
>CAXNIQ010000039.1:0-9286 GCA_964202465.1 Ilumatobacteraceae bacterium | reverse complement strand
ATTTCGCGCGTCGGTTGACACCAAGCGAAACAATTGTTGCTGGAATAAAGAAAGCGCGACCGTGGAATGACACGTCGTCCCAATGTTTTGTCGTAACTGGTGCATGCCACGCACGAATGCGATAGATCAAGAACAATAAAATAAGTGCGTGTAGCGAAATGATCGACCATGCAAAACCCTGTGTGCCGATGATGTCAAGAAATGGTGCCGCAACTAGTGGGCCAATCATTGCGCCAAAGCCATACAACGTGACAAGCTGCGACGCTGCAGCACCCATTTGTTCTTGGGATACCCAGTCGTTTGTGTAGGCACCACCGACGGCGTACAACGGAAAGCTAAAACCCCCAATGGCAAACAGCAGTGCAGTGGTAACCCAACTGCTCGGCGTTTGAGTGAGCATAAGCAAGCCCATAACAATTACGGCGAGCGAACTGAGCACCCCGATGATGCGGCGATCGATGTCGTCTGATGCTGAAGAGATAGGCCAGGTAAGTGCCATGCCGCCGAGGTTGATGGCAGCGATCAAGATGCCGACTCGGCCAACGCTGAGTCCTTCGCGTGTTGCATAGATAACTGCCATGCCGAGCATGCCACCGTGTGCAAGACCAACGAGAAGAATTGTGCCTGCTCCGGTGGGAACAACTTTTGCAAGTTCGCGCAGCGTGATGTGCGTATTGTTTTCGACTTGAGGAGTTGCTGCCTGTTCAGACATGACGACGGGGATGACGGCGAGCGACGAAACTACGGCGGCGAACGCAAAGCCAGTGAGCGTGCGGGCATCGAAATTGAACACCAGCAATTGACCTACGCCGTATGCACCGATCGTCACAACGTTGTACATGGCAAGCAGTCGACCGCGAAAAGTGTTGGTGGCGAGACCATTGAGCCACGACTCGGCAACGACATACAAGCCTGCAAAACAAAAGCCTGTGCTCGAGCGCATCAGAATCCACACGATGGGCGAGTCGTACACGCCGGTGATCAGCACCGATGCACTCAGTAGTGAGGCGAGTGCTGCATAAACGCGAATGTGACCAACTTGCTTGAGTGCACGCAGGGTGTACCACGAGCCGAGCAAGAAGCCGGCGTAGTAGGCGGTGGTGATACCGCCGCTGACGAGAGTTGGTAGATGCTTGAGTTCGGCGCGAATGCCGACCAATGTGCTGAATACGCCCGCGGTAACGAGCAAGAGCGCAAGGCCAGTGAAGAGTCCCCATGTCGACAACAAAATCGTTCGCCGAGTGGAGTTCAATTTGGGAAGGAAACGCACAGGTTCAGTCAAGCACGAGAGTTGAATCTGATTGAGGTTCTCTTGATGCGAGCAACTAGCCTGTCAGCGTGTCGGGTCGCTAGCTCAGTTGGTAGAGCAACGGACTTTTAATCCGCAGGTCCAGGGTTCGAGCCCCTGGCGACCCACTGCAAGATTGTTCAGCGATATGAGGTATCTAATATTGAGATACTTACCTGATGGTAATCATTTTGGCAGATATTACGCCATACTGGAAAGCATGATTACCGCATCAATTATCGTTCTCGCCCTTGCCCTTGTTGGTCACCTCGCCGTGATGAACGCCGTCGACTCATTCACTGGTTACGGCGAGCACAACTCAAATATCAAGTTGTAATCGACTGATTGACGGTCTCGCGGGGCGAGACTAGAGACAATGACCACCGTCGATACCTCTGCGAACCAGGTCGATCTCTCGATTACGGGCATGTCGTGCAATGCATGCGCGATGACGATTGAGAAGGGTCTCAATCATGTAGTTGGTGTTGAAGCAACCGTCAACTTTGCGACCGAATCGGCTCGCGTCACGTTTGACGCATCTCAAGTGGACACTGTGCAATTGGTTTCGCTTGTCGAGTCGCTCGGGTATGGGGCTCGTCCACTTGCCGAGACAACTCCTGACATGTTGGACGCAGAGGTTCGTGAACGAGTAGCGATGCTCAAATCACGTTTGACGGCGAGCATCATCTTGGGTGTTCCGGTTGCGCTCGTTTCGATGTTTGCTGTGCTGCAATTTACCAATTGGCAGTGGTTTGCATTGGTGTTCTCTGCTCCCGTTGTGACGTGGGGTGCATGGCCATTTCATCGTGCAGCGTTAATGAATGCGCGACATCGTGCAACGACGATGGACACGTTGATCTCGCTTGGGATTGTGGCTGCAGTTGCGTGGTCGGTGTGGGCTCTTGTGTGGGGTCATGCCGCAACGAAATCTGTACATGACTCGATGACGACCATGACCGGCATGAATAGCGGCGTGCATGTGTATTTTGAAGTTGCTGTTGCAGTGACGATCTTCTTATTGGCCGGCAGATATTTTGAAGCACGAGCGAAGCGACGTGCTGGTGACGCCTTACGCGCGCTACTTGCACTCGGTGCGCGCACAGCAACGATTTTGCGCGATGGTGAAGAAGTAACTATTGATGCAGCGATGATTCAGGTAGACGACATGATCGTTGTGCGCCCGGGCGAAATCATTGCTGCGGATGGCATCGTGACGGAAGGCGCATCGAGCATTGATGCATCGATGCTGACCGGCGAGAGCGTGCCAGTCGATGTACAAGTTGGCAACAAGGTGACAGGAACGACGGTCAACCTCACTGGTCGATTAGTGGTGCGAGCGCGACGCGTCGGAGCCGACTCAACATTTGCTCAGATGACAAAACTTGTACGCGACGCGCAATCTACCAAGGCTCCTGTGCAACGACTTGCCGATCGTGTGAGCAGCGTGTTTGTGCCAACAGTGATACTGCTTTCGATTGTCACATTTATTGCTTGGTACGTGATGGGCGACGATATCGACCGAGTTGCCGATGCATTTAAAGCAGCTGTTGCGGTGTTGATCATCGCTTGCCCATGCGCACTTGGTTTGGCTACACCGATGGCATTGATGGTGGGCAGTGGTCGTGCTGCACAGATGGGCATTGTGATCAAGGGCGTGGATGTATTGCAAAGCACGCGACGTATTGACACTGTTGTCTTTGATAAGACCGGCACGGTGACAACTGGTGTGATGCAACTGCTAGAAGTTGTCGTGGCAGCCGATGCAACCCGCGCAGAAGCACTTGGCTTTGCTGGTGCACTTGAGTATGCAAGCGAACACCCCGTGGCCAAAGCAATTGCGTCCGCGGCGCGTGCCGAACTAGGGCAACTGGCTAGCGTGCAGCAGTTTGAGTCGATTGCGGGGCAGGGAACAATTGGAGTGGTTGACGGTCATCGCGTGATGGTGGGTGGTGAAGAGTTGCTCAATTCGCGCACGGTGATCATCTCTGGCCCATTGCGAGAAGCCTTGAAAGTTGCTCGCGACAGTGGCAACACCGCCGTGTTGGTGGCATATGACGGCATGGCTAAAGCAGTGTGCGTAGTGGCTGACAAACCTAAAACCAATAGCGCTGCTGCAATTGCTGCGTTGCGCGAGCTTGGTTTGCGACCCGTGTTACTTACTGGCGACAATTTGGCCACCGCACTTGCCGTCGCCGAGCAAGTGGGTATCGAGACCGACGATCAGCACGTGATTGCGGGTGTGTTGCCTGCAGAAAAAGTTCGAGTCGTTGCCGACTTACAGAAGCGCGGTTACGCAGTTGCAATGGTCGGTGATGGTGTCAATGATGCTGCGGCACTCGCACAAGCCGATGTGGGTATTGCGATGGGCACTGGCACCGATGTGGCAATGAGTGCAAGTGACCTCACGATTGTGAGCGGAGACTTGCGATTGGTTGCAGACGCAATTTTGTTGTCTCGTGTCACCCTGCGAACGATTACCACCAATGTGTTTTGGGCATTTGCCTACAACGCCGCCGCGATTCCACTCGCAGCACTTGGATACATGAACCCAATGTGGGCAGGGCTTGCGATGGCACTGTCAAGCGTATTTGTCGTGACCAACTCGCTACGATTGCGCACCGCGAAACTCAGCCAGCACACTGCATTTGTTCACGCAACTCGCTAAGTGCAGTTCGTCTCCAGCTGCGCACTGTGCGGATATTGACACCGGCATCAGAAGCAATTGATTGAAAACTCTGGCCATTTGCGAGTTGTTGCAACAAGCTAATTGAACGCGGGCTCACATTCCACTTTGCAGCTTCAGTGAGTAGGTTGCCGAGTTCTTCTTCTGAGTTGGGTTGAACTTCTGGAGTTGCCACCATGTCAATTACGTCGTCTCCCCATGCAACGGCGAGTTGCTTGAGGCGACTGTCGCGCACGAATGCAAAGTACTCGGAGTCGCGCACCAAATTCGATGCGATCTTTGCAGGGCGCTTTTGTAATGGGTACGTACGGATCAATATCCAGGCTTGAGCAACTGTTTCTACGAGGGCCTCATCAAACCCACCGCGCACCAATTTGCCTCGACGTGCAGCGACGGCAATGAGGGGTGGCAAAAGTCGCTGCAAGACGATGCGAGTAGCAAGCTCGTCGTTGGCCGCACGAATCACGAGTTTGAGTAAATACTGATCGCCTACAGAATCGGTTGCCTCGAGGCCGAAACCTGCGCGAATCAGTACCTCATCCAGATTGGTCACACGCTTACCGGGAAGTCGCCAATCGTTCACTTGCTTGAGTGTGGAAGGCGCAACCGAAATAGCCGTCCATTCCTGCACGAGTGTGCGAACCATTAGTGACTTGCCAGATGGATGGATGATGGATGTAGGTCTGGTGAACGGAAGTGCTGTTTGTGTGGTCATGCAGATGATGATCCGCACAGCACTCACCGCAGTTCTCACTGCAAACCACACCGCAAGCAACATTGTGAATGCCAATAGTGCAAAGATGAAGAACTATGAGAATTACTTTGCCTTCAGACACGCCAGCCGAGATCGATCTAAGCGTTGACAACCCAATAATGGGGCTTGTGATGATGCCAGATATTTTTGGTCTCAGACCGCTCTTTGATGATCTCGTTGCGCGATTGGCACGTGAGTGGCAGATGAATGTAATTGCAATTGAGCCATTTCCAGGTCAAAACTTGTCGGGCGACATCGCCGATCGGATGGCACAGATGCCACTCTTGAATGACGATGTAATTCTGCGCGACATGCATGAAGCGGCCGATGCTCTTGGCGCTGACCGAGTTGGTTTGATGGGGTTTTGTATGGGCGGAATGTATTGTCACAAAGCCGCGCGAAGTAATCGGTTTGCGCGCATCTCATCGTTTTACGGAATGATTCATGTGCCTGATGCTTGGCTCAGCACCACTCAAGCAGATCCACTCGGCATTCTCGTCAACGGTCATGCCGATCGAGTGTTGGCAATTATCGGATCAATGGATCCCTACACACCCGCAGACCAGGTTGAGGAATTGCGTGCAGCCGGTGTGACTGTGCAGGAATACCCTGAGGCGGTACACGGTTTTGCACATGATGCACAACGCCCTGCACATCGAGCACGAGATGCTGCTGATGCATTTAGTCGCACGCGCGACTGGTTGCTCGCGAAGTAGGTGTAGCGAATTAGCTGGAGCGAATGGTCATGCGATCTCGCATGATGATGTGATAGCGACGATCTTGCTGCTTGAGCCAGCCAAGTCGAATAAAACTTGCAATTGCTTTGTTGACACGCTCGCGTGAAGCACCGACCATTCCAGCCAACTCTTCTTGAGTGACAGGCAGTACGAAATCGTCGCTGCCGCCCGAGAGTTCGAGCAAGCGTTTTGCAGTGCGACCAGTGACATCAAGAAACACGCTGTCGGCCAACACTTCGTCCATGACGCGCAATCGGGTGGCAAGCAACTTTGTAACGCCCCACAACATTGTTGGGTGAGCGTGCATTTGTGTGACTACTGGTTCATACGGAATACGCAGAACAGAACTTGTCTCGATTGCCCGTGCCATAGCGCTTCGTGGGCCATTGTCGAGCACACCAAGTTCACCAAACAAGTCGCCATCTTCCATGAGTGCCAGCATGCTCTCGCGGCTATCGAGCGGTTTGTTGCCAATGGCGATAGCGATGCGACCGCTGAGTACAACAAACAAGGCATCAGGTTTGTCGCCCTCATTAAACAGCACATCTCCACGTTGGAGGGTTTGAGTTTTGGCCGACAAAGCAATTGCAGTCAGTGCTTCGACTGGTGTTTCAGCGAAGAACGCAGTGTTGGAGAGGATCTCTTCGTGTGTCATGAAGATATGACGGTACTACCCTAAATGAGCGTGACAACATGGCCTAACGAGATTATTTGGACAATCATCGTGGCCGCTGGATCGGGCGCCAGATTTGGGAGCCCCAAGCAATTTGCAATGCTCGGCGATCGACGCGTCGTGGATTGGTCGATTGCTACGGCGAGCGCAGTGAGCGCTGGTGTAGTTGTGGTGTTGCCGCCAGGTGCAGCACTGAGCGAAGGTCAGGTTGCGGGTGGTGAAACTCGCAGTGAATCGGTGCGATGCGGGTTACAAGCGGTGCCGCCGGAAGCAACAATCATTTGTGTGCACGATGGGGCGAGACCATTTGCAACTGAACATTTGTTTAGAGAAACCATTGCTCAAGTGCACAAAGGTGCTGATGGGGCAGTGCCAGCAATTGGCGTGACCGACACTATTAAACAAGTGGATGCACGGAATGTGGTGGTCAATACCCCAGACAGATCATCCTTGGTTGCAGTGCAGACCCCGCAAGTATTTCGAGCTTCGATTTTGCGTCAGGCGCACGCCGCGTGCCCCGAAGGTACGGATGATGCAACCTTGGTGGAGTTGCTTGGCAAGCGAGTTGTTGTAGTGGCGGGCGAAGCACTCAATCGCAAACTCACGGCTCCAGAAGATTTGGAATGGGCTCGCGCTACCGCGCGGACCGAAGTGTAAGGAGACGACCATGGCTACCGGAATGCGTGTTGGTCAGGGTTTTGATATTCATCGCTTTGAAGACACGCCAAGTGGTCGTGTATTGGTATTGGGAGGTGTGCAATTTGCAGATGAGCGCGCACTTGTTGGTCATAGCGATGCAGATGTAATTGCTCATGCAATCGCCGACGCACTTCTTGGTGCAGCAAACCTTGGTGATATCGGCCAACATTTTCCTGACACTGACCCCAAATGGGCTGGCGTTGATTCGTTGCTGCTGTTGTCACATGTGGTGTCGCTGGTGAAAGAAAACGGTTTTGAGATTGGCAATGTGGACTGCAGTGTTGTGTGCGAAAGACCAAAGCTTGCACCACATCGTGATGAGATGCAACGTAAACTCATCAATGTGGTTGGCGCTCCTGTTTCTGTAAAAGGACGTCGAGCAGAAGGCCTTGGGGCGCTTGGGCGCCAAGAAGGAATTGCCTGCTGGGCAGTATGCGTGATTGAGCGAGTGGCGCAATGAAGCCTCGCGATTCGCGACCGGGCAAGGGCCCGCGTAGCGGAGCAACAAGCAGTAATAAGCGCACAGCCGCGGGCGGAGCTAGCCGAAGTGATCCGCGCGATGCACGTCGTGATCCACGAGACGCAAAGCGGCCATCTCGTGACGCGAAACATGCGCCACGCGCAGCAGTCAACACCAAGCGCAGTCGCCCTCCAGTGCGCGAGCACACTGGCCCGCGAGCACCCCGACCAGATCAGCATGGCCTCGGAGGATCACAGATTGAAGGTCGTCAAGCCGTTCGCGAATTGTTGATCGCGCAGCGCCGACGCACATTTGAAATTTGGGTCTCAAATGATTTGGACGAGAACGACGTGATCAACGACATTCTTGCGTTGGCCGCAGACCAGCGTGTTCCCGTGCGTCGAGTACCGCGAAAAGAAATTGAAAAAGAAGCGCGCAGCGAAGCACCACAAGGCGTGCTTGCAATGGCTGCACCAATTCCAGATGTTGAATTAGGAGATTTACTTGCGCCACGAAAAGGAAATGTTCCTGCTTTTTTAGTAGCGATCGACGGAGTCACCGACCCAGGCAACCTTGGTGCAATCTTGCGCTCGTGTGATGGCGCAGGAGTGCATGGAGTGATTTTGCCTCGTCATCGCGCGGTACATATCACGCCAACCGCAGCAAAGTCTGCAGCGGGTGCCGCAGAGTATGTGCCGATGTGTGTTGTGGGTGGTTTGCCAACTGCGCTCAAACAGATGAAAGACGCAGGAGTGTGGATCGTTGGTTTAAGCGATGCTGCGGAAAAAAATATTTTTGAGATTGGTGACTTAGCTTCCGAACCAATTTGCTTGGTCTTGGGCGCTGAAGGCGCAGGGTTGTCGCGACTCGTCAAAGAGCGTTGCGACTTATTAGTGAATATTCCAATGGGCGGGTCATTATCATCACTCAACGTTTCGGCTGCTGCAGCGCTTGCAACATACGAGGTAGTTCGTTCTCGCGTTGCTAAGTCCAAATAAATCGCTGTAACCTAGACGAGCCGGGTTAGCTCAGAGGCAGAGCAACCGCCTTGTAAGCGGTAGGTCGTGGGTTCAATTCCCACACTCGGCTCCACTACATCAGGTACGGTTGTTGGTATGAGCCAAGAACAACGTCGTCCTCGCCGCGAGCCAATTCAGCGCGGTTCTTCCATTAATTCAACAATGTCGATAGTTGTTGCGGTTGTTGCCGTTCTGCTGGGGTTTCTCATTTTGCGCGACATTCGGGGGGGTGGCAACACAGCACCGGCGGCAACCGAAGGGGCAACTTCTGAAACTGTCGCCACAGATACAGTTCCTGTCGAAACAACAGTTGCGGTCACCATTCCGCTCACGGCATTCAAGATTCAGATCGCCAACGCCTCAAAGGTTGCTGGCAGCGCCGGACAGTTGACCACCGAATTGCAAGGACGAGGTTTCATCGTGCAACCCGCAATGAACGCGAGTGAACCCACACCAAAACTCACAACAACCGTGGTCTACTACTTGCCGGGTAGCGAAGGTCAGGCAGCACTTGTTGCAGCAGAACTTGGTGGAGTAGCGACTGCTGTCATGCCGGCACCGATACCAACGGAAACTGGGAAACTTGGCGAAGCAAGCATTTTGATTTTGCTCGGTACTGATGTCGCTGGCAAACCACTGGCTTCGCCGGTACCAACTGTGCCTGTCGCCCCTGCGGTAGTCGATCCAAATGCGCCAACCACTGTTGCTGGCGGCTGAGTTAGCCAATCGTTTGTAACGGTGAGTTGAAGCGACGAATAATTGTCGCTGCTGCTTTTTCAATGCACATGAGAGGTTGCCCAAATGCTTGTTGCTCGCCAAAGTTGGCTATCAAACTGAAAGAATCGATGCGTTCTTGAGCGCTTGAGTCTGCGCCACCACAAATTACAACAACAGGTTTGTTGAATTGTTGTGCCAGTTGTTGTACACCCCCAACAACCTTGCCATCAAAACTCTCGTTGTCTAAATATCCTTC
>CAXNIQ010000038.1:0-9536 GCA_964202465.1 Ilumatobacteraceae bacterium | reverse complement strand
TGGGTGGCCTACGGCCAGTCGTGAGCAACACGCAAAGCTTGAGCGGTTGGTGCAGTCTTGGCGTAGCACTTTCCGAGGTTACGAGTGATTCTTCATTTGTTCGCCCAATCGCACAAAGTGGTGGACACGCTCGAAGTTTGCAGATGCTGCAAGATGACAATGCAGATTTCGCATCAATTGACGCTGCAACATTTCGACTTCTTTCTCGACACCGACCTGTGTTGACTCATGGCCTTCGTGTGATCGGGCGCGGTCCAGTCGTTCCCGCAACCCCGCTCCACATTTCGAAAACCCGCACGGCGCACCTGAGCGATGTTTCTCATGCGGTTTGCGGTGTGTTTGAACGCCCAGACCTGCAAGCAGCGTTCGCGGACATCGGTATCAGTGGCTTTGTGCGCCTTGCCAATAGCGACTACAACGGCGTAATGGAACTCGTGAAAACAGCCGAGGTAGTGTTGCCACGTCGGTAAACGCAAAAAGTAAGAGCAAGAACACGTCTCATATCTAGATCGGAATATCAATGTCGGGTCCTCGTCCAGTAAAGGCGCCTACGGGCAGCAAACTCACGTGCGCTAATTGGCAAATTGAGGCGCCATATCGGATGTTGCAAAACAATCTCGACCCTGCAGTGGCCGAGCGACCTGACGACCTGGTGGTCTATGGCGGCACGGGGCGCGCTGCTCGCAGTTGGGACGCATACGACGCGATGTTGCGCACGATGACCACTCTCAAACCCGACGAGACGATGCTCGTGCAGTCTGGCAAACCTGTTGGCGTGTTTCGCACGCACGAATGGGCGCCGAGGGTGTTGCTCGCAAATAGCAACTTGGTGGGTGACTGGGCAAACTGGGACGAATTTCGTCGACTTGAAGACCTTGGCCTCACGATGTACGGCCAGATGACGGCTGGGTCGTGGATCTACATCGGCACACAGGGGATTTTGCAGGGCACGTACGAATGTTTTGCAGAGATTGCACGTCGCAAGTTTGGTAACACACTTGCTGGCACGATCACGCTCACCGGTGGCCTTGGCGGAATGGGCGGTGCACAGCCACTTGCTATCACCATGAACGACGGTGTTGCTTTGTGTGTAGATGTTGACGCGTGGCGTGTCAACCGTCGTGTTGAAACTCGTTACCTCGATGTTGTTGCGACGTCGCTCGAAGATGCAGTTGCGCAATGTTTGGCTGCAAAAAAAGAGCGACGCCGTTTATCAGTTGGGCTTGTTGCTAATGCGGCTGATGTATTTCCAAAATTGTTGGCGATGGGTTTTCCTGCCGACATCGTGACCGATCAAACAAGCGCGCACGACCCGCTGTCGTATGTGCCAAACGATGTAAGTGAAGAGGCCGCAAAAAATCTGCTTGCAACAAACCCCGCCGAATACATCAGGCGTTCGCGCTTGGCCATGGCCGAGCAATGTGCTGCGATGGTTGGCTTTATGGACGCAGGTTCCGAAGTATTTGACTATGGCAACTCGCTACGTCGCGAGGCGCAGCTTGGTGGCTACGACAGGGCGTTCGATTATCCGGGCTTTTTGCCCGCATATATTCGTCCGCAGTTTTGTGAAGGTCGTGGACCATTTCGCTGGGTCGCATTGTCGGGCGACCCTGCAGATATTGCCGCCACTGATGCAGCCGCGATGGAAGAATTTCCGGACGACGAGGGTTTGGCGAAGTGGATTCATTTGGCCAAAGAGCGTGTGGCGTTTCAGGGCTTGCCAGCGCGCATTTGTTGGCTCGGGTATGGCGAACGACATCGTCTCGGATTGAGATTCAATGAGATGGTAAAAAAAGGGCAACTGAAGGCGCCAATCGTGATTGGTCGTGATCATTTAGATTCAGGTTCGGTCGCATCGCCGTATCGCGAAACCGAATCGATGCTCGATGGTTCGGATGCCATTGCCGACTGGCCACTCCTCAACGCACTTGTTAATACCGCGAGCGGCGCGACATGGGTGAGTATTCACCATGGCGGCGGAGTGGGCATTGGCCGCTCTATTCATGCAGGGATGGTTGCAGTTGCCGACGGCACCGACTTGGCAGCAGAAAAACTTGAGCGAGTGTTGGTAGCCGACCCGGGCATGGGCGTAATTCGCCACGCAGATGCCGGTTACGAGCGTGCAATTGAAGTCGCAGACCAACGCGGAGTGCGCATTCCGATGCGCGAAGGCTGAGCAAACACCCAACATGACGACTCAGACATTTCATGCACAGTGGGCGTGGCGCGGCGGCGAAGAGGCAATTGCCAATGTGCGTATTGGGGTCAGCAACGGAGTGATTGCGAGCGTAGAAGACTGCGTTGATGCGCAAGCAAGCGATGTGCGCATTGCTGGTGTTGTGATGCCGGGACTTGTAAATGCGCATAGCCACGCATTTCATCGCGCATTACGCGGGCGCACGCACGGTGGCAGCGGCGATTTTTGGTCGTGGCGCACGCCGATGTACGAGATCGCCAATCGTTTAACTCCAGAAACGTATGGCGAGCTCGCAGCGATGACTTTTGCCGAGATGGCGCTGAGTGGAATCACTGGCGTTGGCGAGTTTCACTACATTCATCATCAGCAAGATGGCACTCGATATGCAAACCCAAATGAGATGGGTCTTGCCATGGTTGCCGCTTCGCAGCGTGCAGGTATTCGCATGGCATTGCTCGACGTTGCCTATTTGCACGCTGGCCTCGACAAAACCGAGCCGCTTGCCGAACAGAAACGTTTTTCGGATGGCACGATCGACAACTGGCTCGACAGAGTTGATGCGCTTGGCGAAGGCGACATCAATGGCGCGCGCGGTGCAGGTTGGACAGTTGGCATGGCGCCACACAGTGTGCGCGCAGTACACCCGAGAGAGTTGGAAGAAGTAGTCGCAAATCGTCATGGCAAAGTTGTGCACATGCATGTGAGCGAGCAGCCAGCAGAAAATGCGGCATGCATTGCTGCTACTGGCAAAACGCCAACACAGGTGTTGGCCGATGCGGGCTTGCTCGGTAGACACTTCACCGCAGTGCACGCAACACACATGACCGCAACCGACATTTCGTTGCTCGGGTCGAGCCACAGTGGAGTGTGCATGTGCCCAACCACCGAACGCGATTTGGCCGACGGAGTCGGACCTGCAAGTTTGTTGAGCGCAGGCGGGGCAGTGTTGTCGCTTGGCACCGACTCAAATGCCTTTATCGACATGTTTGAAGAAGCACGCGCAGTAGAAACCGATGAGCGCCTTGTGACTGGCAAACGCGGTGCACATACGCCCGCAAGTTTGTTGATCGCTGCTACAGCAGGCGGTGCAACTGCTCTTGGTTGGGGGCACTACGGCATTCAAGTCGGTGCTCAAGCCGACTTCATTGCTTTGTCACTCGACTCGGTGCGCCTTGCGTCGTTTGATGGGACACATGGGGCAGCCCATATTGTGCATGCTGCTTCGCCGGCGGATGTACGAGATGTCTGGGTAGGCGGGCATCAAATAGTGCAGGATCACCACCATCGCATCGTCTCGGATGTGGTGGGCGGACTGAGAAGGGCAATTGCCGCAGTCGTTACACTGTAAGGCTTATGACCGTCTTACCGATAGCAACAGTGGGTCACCCAGAACTTAAGTGGGTGGCTAAAGAAGTCACTCGCGAGCAACTTGCATTGCCCGAGACACAACAATTTATTGATGATCTCGTCGAGACGATGCGTCACGCCAATGGCGCGGGGCTTGCTGCGACGCAAGTGTTGCGCCACCAGCGCATTTGTGCGGTCGAAGTAGACAACAACCCGCGCTACCCATATAAGCCGCGCGTGCCACTGACCATTTTGGTCAACCCAGTGCTCACACCGCTCGACGACGACATGTTTGAAAACATGGAAGGGTGTTTGTCGGTGCCAGGTATTCGTGGGCAGGTTGCGCGCCATACGAGGCTGCACTTAAACGCATGGGACCGTGAAGGTAACGCGATTGATACAGACATTCTTGGTCTGACCGCGTGCACGTTTCAACATGAAGTTGATCACCTCGACGGCCTGTTGTTTCTTGACAAAGTGATTGACTCCGGAACACTGACCACGTGGGACTCGTTCAATCTCTTTCATCACGACGCGTTTGTAGAACGCGCCAAAGCACTCGTTGCAAAGCACGGTTCATGATGCTCGCGCTCAACAACATCGGGCATCTTGTTACTAACGACCCGTCAATTGGTAACGGTCCGCTTGGCATTATCAACAATGCAGGACTTGTAGCCGATGACGAAGGCAAGATCGTTTGGTGCGGCCCACAAGATCAGATCGACCAATACACCGAGGCACAGCCAATTGGTTGCGATGGGTGTGCAGTAATCCCTGGCTTTGTTGACAGCCACACGCACATCGTCTTCGCTGGCGACAGGGCAAACGAGTTTGAGGCTCGCATGGAGGGCCTCCCATACGCCGCTGGTGGTATTCAGAGCACCATGCTCGCCACGCGTGCAGCAAGCGACGAGTTGCTGTCGCTAAACGCACAGCACCTTGCGTATGAAGCGCTGTGCTCGGGAACGACGACTCTCGAGGTTAAGTCTGGCTACGGATTATCGGTAAAAGACGAAGAGCGCTCATTGCGAATTGCCCGTTCACTTACGACCGAGACAACATTTCTCGGCGCGCATCTCTATCCAACCGATGTGAAGCAAGAAGAGTACGTCGACTTGGTGGTTGGAGAAATGTTGAATGCATGCCTGCCTCATGCAAAGTGGATCGATGTGTTTTGTGATCGTGGAGCATTTGACGTCGATCAGTCACGAGAGATTTTGAAGGCTGGCGCAAAAGCTGGTCTCGGTACTCGCATCCATGCCAATCAACTACAAAAGGGCGGGGGTGTGCAACTCGGTGTCGAGCTTGGAGTCGCATCGTGCGACCACTGCACGCACCTCTCCGAAAAAGACATTGAGGCATTGTCGAGTGCCAATAAAACGACGGTGGCCACATTGTTGCCTGCAGCCGAGTTGTGCACGCGCTCGCCGTTTCCACACGCTCGACACATGATCGAACAGGGTGTGACGGTGGCTCTTGCAACCGACTGCAATCCTGGTTCTTCGTACACCACATCGATGCCGTTTGTGATGTCGCTGGCAGTGATCTTGATGGGCATGACTCCAGATCAGGCACTGTGGTCATCTACGCAGGGTGGTGCACAGGCATTGCGCCGCACCGACATTGGCAACCTTTGCGCTGGCTCGCGAGCCGACTTGGTGGTGTTAGACGCCCCGAGCCACATTCATCTCGCGTACCGACCAGGCGTGAATCAGACCCGCGCTGTTGTGCGCGCGGGAAAATGTGTGGTTGGTGCGCTCTAACAACTGGGGAGGTTGTTAGGCAACGAGTCGTACGCCAATCAGCGAAACGACTGCAATTCCAAACCAACTCACGAGTGCAAGCAACAGAGGTCGGCCGCCAACTTTGATGAGTCTGGAAACGCGCACATCGGAACCCAAACCCACCAGTGCACTTGCGAGACAAAGTTGTTCGATTGTCTTGAGTTTTGTGAGCCAGTTGTCGGGAATGATGCCGGTCGTGCGCACCGCGATCATCACAAGAAATCCGACTACAAAAAGGGGAACAGCGCTGACGTGTTTCTTGTCTGCCTTTTTGGCCTTGGCAACAAGGCCACTCGATGATCGACGCACCCAAATGCTGACGCTGGCGACAAGTGGAGCGAGCAATACGACCCGTGAAAGTTTGACAACCGTTGCTGCATGAACTGCAGATTCTCCGCCAGTAGACGAGGTGGCAATCACTTGGGCTACGTCGTGGACGCTTGCACCAACCCACGATCCAAACAGTTGTGGATCTGAAAGGCCAAGCACATTGCGTAGGAGAGGCAGCAACACAATTGCCAAACTTCCACACAGGGTTACGAGTGCGATGGCATAAGTAACTTCTTCTTCGTCTGCCTCAACTACACCTTCCATTGCGGCTACTGCTGAAGCTCCGCAGATAGAGAAACCTGTAGCGATCAGAAGCGAAAGCGATTTAGATACTCCAAGACGTGGACCAAGCCACAATGTGCCGAGGAACGTGAGCGCCACAACTCCAACTACAACAATCAACTCTCGACCACCGAGCTCCACTACCTGTTTGAGGGCGAGTTGTGTACCAAGAAGAACAATGCCAAACCGCAAGACTTTCTTCGTCGCAAATTTTTGACCAGGCACAAAACTTTTTGGCACGGAAATGATGTTTCCAATAAGCACACCTAACACCAGCGATGCGACAAGAGGCGAAATCGTTTCGAATTGCCAGTGAATGTTAAAACCGACAAATGTCACTACGCCGACAAATGCGAGTCCAGGGCTATAAGTTTTGGCGAGAGCAACTAGCCGGGGCACTGTCTCATTGTAGAATGTAGGCGTGTCACAAGCCTCTGGTTCGCAAAAATCTGTGCTTAATGCAAGTGGAGAATGGCGCACGATCGCCGTAATTGTGACGATCTATAGCCTCATAATTCTCACGGTGATGCGTCGCGAAGTATTGACGCCTTGGCTAACCATTCCATTCTTGAGTTTGCTTGGCGCATGGCACCTGAGTATGCAACACGAAACAATTCATGGCCACCCATTCCGTCGCGGATGGATCAACGATGTCATTGCGCTGATTCCTGCCACGCTGTGGATTCCCTATCTCTGTTTCAAAAAAGACCACCTCGGGCACCATCAGTCAGATCTCACACACCCAGGTTTAGACAATGAGAGTTACTACGTATCTCCCGAAGCTTGGGAGCGTGCTGGAAGACTGCGCAAGGCTGCTTACTGGGCCAATCGAACAATTCTGTTTCGCATGTTTGTGTGGACAATTGTGAGCACGGTGACATATCTGTGGTCCAAGCTTCGGCTGATGTTGCGGGGCGACAAGCAAACATGGTTTGCGATGACAGTCCATGCCGCCGGCCTTGTCGTGGTTGTCTATCTCGTTCGTTCAGTCGCAGGGATGCCCATCTGGCAGTTTGCGCTAGGCACCACGTATGGTGGCCGGATATTGAATGCAATTCGCCCATTTCCTGAACACAAATATCAGCCTGGGGTAGAGACCCGCACAGCGATGGTGATGGCCGGTTCATTTATGAGTCTGTTGATGTTGAATAACAATTTGCATGTAGCCCATCACGATGCACCGGAAGTGCCGTGGTATGAATACCAATCGGTTGCGCGCAAGACAAATGCGGTGGAGCGAGCACGCGAAGCTGGATTGTTGTTCGAAGGTGGCTACGCCGAAGTGTTTCGCAAATTTTCGTTTAGGCCGATGGGCGCGCCACTGCGCGAAAGTTAGTTACAGCTCGTTTTCTTCGTAGAACGAGTGCTCGACTCCCTCTCGGTTTTCGCGTTTCCAAGCATTAAACGCAAGGACAGCAACACATAATCCAACAATAAGAGCGCACACGCCGACAACAAGAGTGCTCGCACCAAATCCTCTCAGTAAAATTCTGCCGTTCAACAAAACCACAATTCCACCAATCAGGGTTCCAAACGGTGCATGAGGCAGACGACCGGCGAGAAGGGCAGCGAATGGTGCCATCAAAACTCCGCCAAGCAATAACCCTGCAATCACTTTCCAGTCCATTTCGCCGGTTGCCGAGCCTGCAATGAATCCACCACTTGCAGCAAGTGCAACAAAGAACTCTGATGCACTTACAGTGCCAATTACTTTTCGGGGTTCGTGTGAGGTGATGGCAAGCAGCGTTGGGGTGGTGACTGGCCCCCATCCGCCGCCACCAGATGCGTCGATAAAGCCAGCAGAAAATCCAAGTGGAATGAGCACCTTCGAGCTTGGTCGGGCACCGAGGGCAGAGATGACTCGGATTTTCAAACCAAACCGAACAATCAAAATTAGGCCAAGCACAAACAACAATGCAGCCATCCACATTCGAGAGCCCTCTAACGAAAACCGAGACAGCACTGTCGACCCAAGTGCGGCGCCAAGTGCTCCCGGAAGGCCAAGGCGTCGAACGATGTGCCAGTCGACATTGCCAGCCCGCCAATGCGCTGCGCCCGATGAAAACGTGGTGCCAAGCTCGGCAAAATGAACTGCAGCGCTTGCAGCAAGTGGAGTCGCGCCCGCAATCACCAGCAAAGAGCTTGACGTAATGCCAAAAGCCATGCCAAGTGTGCCGTCTATGAGTTGGGCGATCGCACCAACAATTGCAAAGATGAGGATTGACATTTAGGCAGATGCAACGATTGGAAAGCGTGGGTCGTTTAGTGCGTCACCAAATTGCAGGCCATTGCCTTCAAGTGGCGGCGATGTGCGCCAAGGGCGCGATGCGAACACCGCGTCATCACCGACGTAACGGAAACTTACTGCGCGCCTCAGATTGACTTCGGTGCCGAATGTGCCTGGTGCCGAGTGCAGAGTGCGGTAATGAAATGCAACAGCGTCACCAACGTTTACGGGGCATATGACTGATGGAAACGCATCCAATTCACTCTGTTGGGGCAGAGCCACAAAGTCTTGCGCCTTCTCGACATATGCAGACTGGTCGGCAAATCGGCGAGGAATGAAACGCCTATTCCACAGATGGCTGCCGACGATGAATCGCAACGCAACTGATTCGGGGATTGTGTCGAGTGGAATCCAAATACTCACGTTGTCCATGCCGTCAATGCCGTAGTACGGGTCGTCGTGGTGCCACGGTGTTACTTCGCGTGTCTGAGCTTCTTTGACAAGCACATGCTCGTGAAACATGCGCGCAGTCTTGGTGGCCATGAGCTCGAGTGCTGCTTGTGGAACTGAGCCTTTGTTTCCCACTTGTTCAAACTGAGTGAAGCGTTGCCAGTTGACGTAATCGTCGAAGAAGCGACCACTAGCGCCTGCAGGTGTGTATTCATTAGCCCAAGGGCCAGGTGACTTCATGTTGACTTCAACGCCTTGTCGCAGCAGTTCAAGCGAGTCAGATGACACGAGATTGCGCAATACCACCACACCATCTCGTTTGTATGTTTCAACAAGTGTTGGGTCAAGTGCCATTCTCATCACGCTAGTTGGCAGGGATCGTGACGCAAATGAGCGATATAAATAGAAAAGCCGCCGGCTTGCGCCGACGGCCTTTCGAATTCGTTTTGATTATCGCGAATTAAGCGCGAAAACCCTTACCAATCATTGATACAACGGCGTCCTTGACAGGACCCATTCCGTAAACGACTGCGCCACCAACGACGTAGATCATCCACTTGTCAGTCATTGTCAAGCCCCAGTAACCCATCATTTTGCCGTCCGGATCAAGTGTTGCCATCATGCCGATGCTCACGAGAAGTCCCCAGTTAGATCCAATGATAGGAAGTTTGCTAATCATCGCCTTTAACCCGACAGTGCCAAGTACCGAATCAATTACGGTGTTGACACTTCCAAGTACAACTGCGAGGAGAACGAGTTCTCCAAAGTTTGCCCAGAATCCTGCTGCCATGTTATGTATTTCCCCAGTTCTGTAGACGGGATGTCTACATATTCAACGGTAAGAAGCATGTTTGCGGAAGTGGTGGATACCCACTTTGAGCCATATTTGGTATGGGTTTTATAAGATTACAGTCGTATT
>CAXNIQ010000037.1:0-9592 GCA_964202465.1 Ilumatobacteraceae bacterium | reverse complement strand
CTTAGGTTTTGCGCTCGTAGCTCGCGGTCTTGAGACCGGTAAATACTTGGCTTCTGGTTCCATCGTTCTTGCATTGGCGGCTCTCAGCCATGGCATTGTGCTGCTGTTTGTGTTTGTCGGAGTAGCACTGATGTTGTTGTTTTGGGTTCAGCGCGGAGCCGATGGACTTCGAGACAATAAGCCGCTTGTTTTTGGCGCAAAGATCATTGCGATCGCTTTTTTACTCTCGGCATTTTGGGTGATTCCGTTTGTCACGAGCCATGCATACATGACCGACATGAAATACGAGGCTCGGCCAAGTGGATCGACCGACTCATTTTGGAAGATGTTCTTTCCATTAAGCAGTCTGTGGGACATCATCATTATGTCGCTCGCAGTTGTCGGCTTTGCCGCTCAGGTGGTGCGTCGCCACAAGATCGGTATGTGGATGGGTGTGTATTGCCTAGTGCTTGCTTGTGGCGTGTACTTTACGCGCGGAGGTCTGCCGATCATTGGCTTGCTCTGGAATCCGCGTTTACTCCCGTTCGTGTATCTGCTTCGCTACTTTCTTTTTGCAATCGGCATTTATGAAGTAGGAGCGTTTGCTGCGCGTGCGTTGGTGCTTGAACGAATTGTTCGACGCGGTATTGCTCAACATCACTCTGAAGAGACTGTGCAAATTGCTCAGATTTCTTCGGTTCGGGACAAGGTCTCGTTCAATTTTGGAGTCTTGGCTTCGTTTGTTGTAGTCACATGTATTGTTCTTGGATTTCGTTTTCAAGAGTTGCCCTTTGGACACGTGTCGACCAATACCCAAGCTAAATCTGAATACGTATGGGGTCCACTTCGCGGCGCTGCTTCCAACGACGGGTTTGTTGATGGTTGGGCGCGCTGGAATTTCTCGGGCTATGAGGGCAAGACTTCATACGGCGAATATCACGATGTGGTGCAGACCATGAAATCGCTCGGTGCAGACCCAGAGCAAGGATGTGGCAGAGCGCTCTGGGAAAACAATGGCGACCTCAATAAGTACGGCACAACGATGGGTTTGATGCTGTTGCCGTATTGGACGGACGGTTGCATCGGATCGATGGAGGGTCTGTTTTTTGAGGCTGCTGGCACGACCCCGTATCACTTCGTTACTGCTGCTGCGATGTCGAAGCAAAGCAGCAACCCCGTACGAGAATTGCGATACGACAACAACGATGCGGCCAAGGGCGTTGCGTACATGCGCACGCTCGGTGTCAAGTACTTCATGGGCTATACCCCTGAAGCGGTGACGGCAGCAACGGCACAGCCAGGACTCGTCAAAGTTGCTCAATCTGGTCCGTGGGTGATCTTTCGCGTGAGTGAGAGTGACTTGGTGGTGCCACTTGTAACTCAGCCTGTTGTTGTTGGGATGGCAAGTGGTGACCCACGCGAACGATGGCTTGAAATTGGTATGAGCTGGTTTCAGCACCCGGATGAATGGGCAGCAATGCCAGCCGAAGCTGGACCAAGCGAGTGGCAACGCGTCGATGCGCAAGTTGATCTAGCTCGCCGCGACGGTGAGCCAGGGGCATCTGGTCGCCGGGTCGACATCGTGATGCCTGCACCAGCCATTGAGCCCGTGTTATTGAAGCCTGTTGCTGTGAGCAATGTGGTGCAAGGCCAAAACACGGTGTCGTTTTCTGTGGACACAATTGGCGTACCCGTGTTGGTGCGCGTGAGTTACTTTCCAAACTGGAAAGTGGACGGTGCAAAAGGTCCATATCGCGTTGCGCCAAACATGATGGTGGTCATTCCCACCAGCAACAATGTCAAGATGCACTACGGATCAACCTCACTCGATTACTTGGCATATCTATTGACCTTGATCGGTATCGGAGTCCTTATATATTGGCGACGCCAAATGAGAAGAGAATTTCAGTAGCCTTGTAACTCGTGCCAGACCTCCAAGCAATCGTTAAGGCTTACGACATTCGCGGAATTGTGCCGGAACAGTTGGATGCATCAGCCGCCTACGCATTTGGTGTGGCCTTCGCCAAATTTACCGGCGCGAGTGCCATTGTTGTTGCCCACGACATGCGACCAAGTGGTCCAGAACTGGTCGACGCATTTCAGCGCGGCGCACTTGCGCACGGAGTAGATGTCACCAACGTTGGCTTAGCATCGAGCGACTTGTTGTACTACGCATCGGGCAAGTTCAACATGCCTGGCGCAATGTTTACTGCTTCGCACAACCCTGCGCAATACAACGGCATCAAGTGTTGCCTGTCTGGTGCGCGATCAATCGGTATCGACAATGGCTTGCGCGAGATGCTGGTAACCGCAACTGCAGTAATGGAAGGCAATGAGCCAACACATGCCGCAAAAGCTGGCACGCTCAGCCACATCAATCTGCTTTCAGAGTTCGTCGATCATGTCGTCAAATTTATTAGTGCCGATACTTTGCGTCCCCTCAAGATTGTCGCCGATACCGCAAATGGCATGGGCGGTTTAGTTGTGCCCGCAGTCTTTGAACGACTCGGTGCATTTGAACTTGAAGTGATGTACGGCGAACTCGACGGAACATTTCCTAATCATCCAGCCGACCCTTTGCAGCCCGCAAATCAGCGAGACCTGCAAGCGCGAGTGTTGGCCGGCGGTTTTGATGTTGGACTTGCATTCGATGGCGACGCCGACAGAGTGTTTGTTGTTGATGAAAAAGGCCGTGGCATGTCGGGCAGCACGACAACTGCGCTATTGGCCTCACGATTCTTGCGCACGCACCCAGGCGCGACCATTCTGTACAACCTGATTTGTTCACGGGCCGTACCGGAAGTGATTGCAGAACTCGGCGGCATTGGCATTCGCACAAAAAACGGCCACAGTTTTATGAAGCAGATCATGGCTGAAACTGGTGCCGTGTTTGCGGGCGAGCACTCTGGTCACTATTACTTTGCCGACAACTATCGCGCCGACAGCGGACTCATTGCGACGATGGGCGTGCTGGGCGAGATGTGCCACACGGGCAAATCACTTTCTCAAATGCGTCAACCTCTCGAGCGCTATGCATCGAGTGGCGAGATCAACACAACGGTCAAAGACATCAATGCTGTTATCGAGCGGATTGCGCTCGACTATGGGTCGTACTCACAGGATCGCGTCGACGGATTGACCGTGAATTGCGGTTCATGGTGGTTCAATGTGCGGGCATCCAACACCGAGCCGCTGTTGCGACTCAACCTTGAGGCATCTACTCGTGATGAGTGCGACACCCACGTCGTTGAGCTGCTCGCCAGCATCACTGCTTAAGCACACATAGTCTCCGACTGTAAGATGAGCGATATGTCACTCGATGCAAAGTTGCTCCAGATTTTGGCTTGCCCACAAGACAAGGGGCCGCTGTATTACTTCGAATCAGAAGGCTTCTTGTACAACCCGCGGTTGCAGCGCAAATACAACATTGTTGAGGGCATCCCTGTGATGTTGGTCGATGAGGCAATCACGACAGATGCAAGCGAACACGACCGCATATCGCAAAGGATCCTCGAGGAGCACATCGCTCCTACATTTGGATCGTAGTTTTCGTCTAGTATTGCTTGTCTAGATGGGCCAAACTAATCCCGTGCCAGCTGGCCAGGGCTCATCAACTTTCAGCCACATTCACTCACGAAGGAACCCGTATGACTTCATTTGCCCAACGCCGTGATTTTCGCGTCGCCGATCTTTCTCTTGCACCATTTGGACGCAAAGAGATTCACCTAGCCGAACATGAAATGCCAGGCCTTCGCGCACTGCGCAAAGAGTTTGGCAAGACAAAACCTTTGCAGGGCGCTCGTATCTCGGGTTCGCTGCACATGACTATTCAAACTGCAGTGTTAATTGAAACACTCACCGAACTTGGCGCAGAGGTTCGTTGGGCAAGTTGCAATATTTTTTCAACGCAAGATCACGCAGCCGCAGCGATCGCTGTTGGTCCGAACGGTTCGGTCGAAGAACCAAATGGTGTTCCGGTGTTTGCATGGAAGGGCGAGACGCTCGAGGAATATTGGTGGGCAACCGACCAGATGATGACATGGCCAGATGGCGATGGCCCAAACATGATTTTGGATGACGGTGGCGACGCAACCATGTTGATGCACAAGGGTGTCGAATACGAAGCAGCAGGTGCAGTGCCAGATCCGACAACGGCGTCAAACCCAGAGTTGGCAATCGTGCTTGGTCTATTGCAGCGCTCGCTCAAATCAGAGCCAAAAAAGTGGACGACGATGGCCAAACGGATTAAAGGTGTCACTGAAGAAACCACAACCGGCGTTAAGCGTCTCTACAAGATGGCGGAAAAAGGTGAGTTGTTGTTTCCTGCTATCAACGTGAATGACAGTGTCACCAAGTCCAAGTTTGACAACTTGTACGGATGTCGTCACTCGTTGATCGACGCCATCAACCGTGCGACCGATGTGATGTTGGCTGGCAAGTTGGCAGTGGTGTGTGGTTATGGCGACGTAGGCAAAGGCTGTGCTCAAAGTTTGCGCGGTCAAGGTGCACGAGTTGTAGTCACCGAGATCGATCCGATCAATGCATTGCAAGCAGCCATGGAGGGTTACGAAGTCAACACGCTTGACGCACTCGTTTCAACAGCCGATGTATTTGTGACCGCAACTGGCAACGAAGCAATCGTCACTGTTGATCACATGGCAAAAATGAAGCACAACGCGATTGTGTGCAACATTGGCCACTTTGACAACGAGATCGACATGGCTGGTTTGGCTCGCAGTGGTGCAACACGCGATGAACTCAAGGCAGGCACTGACTTGTGGACGTTTCAAGATGGCCACGCAGTGATCGTGTTGGCAGAAGGACGACTTGTCAACTTGGGTTGCGCAACTGGACACCCGAGTTTTGTGATGAGTTGCTCATTTTCAAACCAGGTCATTGCTCAGATGGAGCTTTTCAACAACACCGACAAATATCCACTTGGTGTGTACGTCTTGCCAAAGGCACTTGACGAAAAAGTGGCATCCCTGCACTTGGGTGCACTCGGCGCCGTGCTGACCAAACTTTCAGATGAGCAATCTGACTACTTGGGCATTGCACCCAATGGTCCGTTTAAGGCAGAGAACTACCGCTACTAGATAGCTGGTGCGTAACAGCAGTTTATTTTGCTGGTCGGATCTGTAGTAGCGGAAGAGTTTTCGCAACTATTGGTCCGATCAGTACTGCAAATGCGAGGGTGCCGATTCCGATCGAGCCACCCAACAACATTCCGATGATTAACACCGCGATTTCGACGCCGGTGCGCGCTTTGCCGATATGGATTCCGCGTTTTGCAAGACCGACCATCAATCCGTCTCGAGGCCCAGGTCCAAGACCCGCACCGATGTAAAAACCCGAACCAATTCCAGTCACCACGATGCCACCGAGCATCAAAAATACTCGAAGTGGCATCGCATCTGCTTGCGGAACAATTGACAAAAAGATGTCGGCAGTGACGCCAACCTCGACAGCGTTCAAAATGGTTGCGAGTCCTGGTGCTTGGCGCAGTGGAATCCACAACAGCATCACAAACACACTCGTGATCACAATGGTTCGACCAAATGGCACATTGATGATCCTGCTCACTCCATCATGAAAGACGTCCCACGGCGGCAAGCCGAGGTTGCCAGCTTTTTGCATGCCAATTCCAGTTCCGAAAAGTGTTAACCCAAACACACATCGGGTGAGTCGCTCGATCGGGCGATCTTTGAGCGGTTCGACAAAATAATTTGACACGCGCAAACACTAATGGTTTGGAGGTAGACAATGTTGTTCCAAGTGCGATGTGAAGCGTGTGGTTGTGCTGCACGAACTCTTTGTGTGCAGTGTCGAGACAAACTCTTTGCGATGCCACAACCGACATGCGATGTTGCAGTTGTGGCTGTTGCTTACGAAGGTATTGCCCGCAGACTGATACTGAGCCTGAAATATCGAAATCGGCGGCAAGTGGTGCCCGTACTCTGCGCGCTTTTGGCTCAGCGACTCATCCAACATCTACCGAACGTCTCGACAGTTTGTGATGTGGTGACGTGGGCGCCTACAAGCAGGCAACGAGTGCGTGGACGTGGTCACGATCAATCAGAATTGCTAGCCCGGCGCTTGGCTAAAGAAATTGGAGTGCCATGCAAGCGACTCTTGATCAAAACTTCTACCAATGTGCAAACGGGGGCACCGCGACTTGCGCGCTTGGGGGGCTCGGTGTATTCAGCGCGCAATCTTCGGGGTAGCACACACGTGATTGTCGTTGATGATGTGGTCACAACAGGCACCACCATGAGGTGCGCAAAGGGCGCATTGTGTGAGGCGGGCGCTCAACAAGTGACCTGTGTGGCAATTGCAAGCGCTCTCAGGCACGGCCTTCGAAGGTAGGATTCAGGGTCGTATGGCCCTTCTCAATCGCATTCTTCGCGCCGGTGAGGGCAAAAAGGTCAAGGCTTTGGCCGAGATCATTCCCGATATCAATGCTCAAGAGCCAGAGATTCATGCGTTGTCCGATCAGGCGCTCAAAGGCAAGACCGTCGAGTTCCGCTCGCGTATCGAGCGCGGTGAAGACACCGATGATTTATTGGTCGAAGCGTTTGCTGTGGTTCGTGAAGCGTCATTACGTGTCATTGGTCAGCGTCATTACGACGTACAGATGATGGGTGGGGCTGCTCTGCATGCTGGCTGGATTTCCGAAATGCGCACGGGAGAGGGCAAAACGTTGGTTTCAACATTGCCTGCTTACCTCAATGCGTTACCCCAAAAAGGTGTGCACTTGGTGACCACCAACGATTATCTAGCGCAGCGCGACTCCGAGTGGATGGGTCGTATTCACCGCTGGCTCGGACTCGAAGTTGGTCTTGTTATTCCTGGTGTGCGCACGTCGGCAGCAGAGAAGCGCATCGACTATATGGCCGACATCACGTATGGCACAAACAACGAATTTGGTTTCGACTATCTGCGCGACAACATGGCTGGTACCAAAGAAGAAAAAGTTCAGCGCGGACATTATTTTGCGATAGTTGACGAAGTTGACTCGATTCTGATTGACGAAGCAAGAACTCCATTGATTATTTCCGGACGCATTGCCGACGCAGCCAAGTCGTATTACCAGTTTGCATCGATCGTGAGGTCGCTCAAGCGCGAAGTTGATTATGAAGTTGAAGAAGACAAGCGAGTGGTTGTGCCAACCGAGTCTGGTATTGAAAAAGTAGAGCAGCAACTTGGGATTGCCAACTTGTATGACGAAGTGCAACAAAACTTGGTGCACCAATTGCAAGTTGCGCTCAAAGCAGCCGTGTTGTATCAGCGCGACAAGGACTACATCATTCAAGATGGCGAAGTAAAAATTGTTGACGAATTTACCGGTCGTATTCTTGAAGGGCGTCGCTGGAGTGAAGGCATTCACCAGGCTGTCGAGGCCAAAGAGGGCGTCAAGATCAAAGAAGAAAACCAAACACTTGCTACGGTCACGTTGCAAAATTATTTCCGCATGTACGACAAACTCTCCGGAATGACGGGTACTGCTCAAACTGAAGCAGCAGAGTTGATGAACACGTATGGTCTGCAAGTTGTGCCCATCCCAACCAATCGCGAGATGGTGCGCATCGACCAAGCAGACTTGATTTTCAAGACGGAAGCTGCCAAATTCAAGACAGTTGTTGCCGATATTGAAGAGAAACACAAAAAGGGTCAACCAGTCTTGGTCGGCACTGTCAGCGTCGAAAAGAGCGAGTTGCTGTCGCGCGAACTCGACAAACACGGCATCAAACACGAGGTACTCAATGCCAAGCAGCACACACGCGAAGCTTCAATTGTTACGCAGGCCGGACGTATAGGCAGCGTCACAGTTGCAACCAACATGGCTGGCCGTGGCGTCGACATCATGCTCGGCGGAAACCCGGAGGGTCTTGCTCGTGCGCAGGTGCTGCAAGAGGGTTTCAATGCTGACACGCTGATCGACGAATTTGCATTATCTCTGCCACTCGAGCAAATGCCTGATGAGTACCGAGAGGCTCGTGCCGCGGCACAAAAGCGATACGCCGAGGCGTTGGTTGCATTTACTGCTTCGTGCAAGATTGAGGGCGACAAGGTGCGCAGTGTTGGTGGCCTCTATGTGCTTGGCACCGAGCGTCACGAGTCGCGTCGCATTGACAATCAATTGCGTGGTCGGTCTGGTCGCCAAGGCGATCCAGGCGAGAGCCGTTTTTACTTAAGCCTCGACGACGAATTGATGCGCTTGTTTGCAACCGGCGCACTCAGTTGGGTGATGGGTCGTGCACTGCCAGATGACGAAGCGATTGAAGCAAAGATGGTAACTAAGGCCATCGAGCGGGCGCAAACAACTGTCGAACAACGCAACGGCGAAATTCGTAAAAACGTTCTCAAGTATGACGAAGTCATGAATGAGCAGCGCAAGATCATTTATCAGCGCCGCGACCAGATTTTGGAAGGCCTCGACCTCAAAGTTGCTGCGATGGAGTATTTGGCAGAAGCAGTTGACTCACTCATCGACAGTCACTGTGTGTCGGACGCTAGCGACGAATGGGATCTCGACGGCCTGGCTCGCGAGCTTGTTTCGTTTTGGCCATCTACTGTGACGAGCCATCGCCTTGAGCAGTGTGCCGACACCGACGAAATGTATGACCTCGTGATGTCTGATGCTTCTGTTTTTTATGCCGCTCGCGAAGCCGAGATGGGCGAAACAACGATGCGCGAGATCGAGCGTCAAGTGATGTTGCGGATCATCGACCAGCGTTGGCGAGAACATCTTGAAGAGATGGATTATTTGCAAGAGGGCATCAACCTGCGTGCGATGGGTCAAAAAGATCCGCTCACCGAATGGCAGCGTGAGGGTTTCGAGATGTTTGGCACCCTGATGAAGGGCATTGCTCAAGACTTTGTGAAGTACGTGATGCATGTGCAGGTGGTAAAAAACGAAGCGCCAGTACTACAAGTGAGCAATATTCAAGAAACATCGTTTGATTCCGAGGCCGACGGTGGCTTTGGGGCGATTGCAGCCGCAGAAACTGGTGTGCCACAGCAGTCAGAGCCAATCATGAAAACAATTGTCAAGTCGGCAGATGATTGGTCGACAACCCCGCGAAATGCGATGTGCCCATGTGGTTCGGGCAAAAAGTACAAGTTGTGCCACGGGCGCAGCTAATTGATTTTTTAAAACCATGCGCGATTTTTCCAACGACCTCACCGAAATTCGGCGACGTGTCAGTGAGGCCTTTGTTTATCTCAAGGTTGAAGCAGGTGGCGAGCGCATGAAAGTCCTTGAGGTTGATGTTGCTCGTCCAGACTTGTGGGACGACCAAGACAACGCAAAGAAAATCAATACGGAGTACGTCAATCTGAAAGCCGATCTCGACGAATTTGCACAGTTGTCAGGGTCGGTAGACGATCTTGAAGTGCTGCATGAGATGGCGCGAGAGATTGATGATGCAAGTCAAGAACCCGATCTGGAAAACGGCATCAATGGTGTGCGTACCAAACTTGATGCACTCGAATTGCGCAGTTTGTTTACCGGAATTCATGACGAGATGGATGCGATTGTTCAGATCAATGCGAAAGACGGTGGTGTCGATGCCCAAGACTGGAGCGAGATGCTCCTGCGCATGTACACGCG
>CAXNIQ010000036.1:0-9831 GCA_964202465.1 Ilumatobacteraceae bacterium | reverse complement strand
TCGCGTGGCACTTGGTCGCGGATTGCTTGAATAAACATTTGTGCAGCAGCATCATTGAGACCAGTTTGTTCGTTGACGCCAATCAGTTCTCGTGCGCCGTCATTGCAAAACATGAGTGCACCATGTTGATCAAATACCAACACTGCATCGGCAGTGACGTCGAGCAAGCCAACGAGTTGTTCGCTCAGTACTCGCTTGACAACTGCGTCAGTCACGTCGTGCGCGGTGCCGATGTAACCAGTGATGGTTGAGCCTGCACCAAGTTGTGGCTGCGTTGACACATGTACCCACATGATTTCGCCATCGGGTTTCCACAGTCGAAACTCGACTGTAAACGGAGTCGCCGTTTCGCGCGCACGTTGCCATGCTGCTTCGGCTGCTGCTCGCTCGGCAGGTTGTGCGTTGACCCAGGGTGCAGCACCTTGAGTGATGCTTCCACCACCGAGGGCGAGTGCGCGAAAGGCATCGTTGGCGGTGGTGAGACGACCGTTGATATCGGTCTCAAATACCCCAATGGGGAGGGAAGCTATCGAACGGTCAATCTCCATATCTTTACAGGTCGAGAGGGGCACAAGAGCCCATAGTGCCCAGTCAGATGTAACAGATCAGATTGACTGTTAGTTCGACGTGACAGTAAATGAACTCGACTGCGAGTCGAGTGCCGCAAGCTCGATGGCTTGAATGAGTGTTGCGCTCTCGACGCCGTTTTCGAGATCCAATTGCTGTGAGAGCCCATAACCCGTCAAGCGGTAGGTGTGGGTTTGCCCCGCAGGCGGGCATGGAGCCCCAAATCCAACAGTGCCAAGGGCATTGATGGCCTCAATCGCGCCAGCGGGCACTACACCCTGCGCAACTACCAAATCTGTTGGCTGAATGTTGGCCACAATCCACTGCACCGAATTGTTGGCTGTTTCGTCAACGATGCTCAGAGCCAAGGTCACGATGTCCGACGCAACATTGACAAACGTGAGGCTTGGGGAAATACCTTTTTCACAGGTGTATTGGGCATCGATCTCGGCCGCCTCTGCCCATGGAGGTGTGAGTGCAAAGCCGTCAACCGGTGTCATCACTGCACCAACCGTTGTTGTGACAGCAATTGATTCCAGTTGATCAGCCGTTGGCGGTTGCATTTCTCGTCCATTATTCGAGCATGCACTCAAGCTCATGACAAAGGTCAATGCAAAAATTGTTTGAAAGTGTCTCGGTTCCATCTCTCTAGATTACGACTAGTTAGCCTGACGAGATGAGTATTGGGACAGACCCATTGTGCATCGTGACGGTGCATGCCCACCCAGACGATGAAGCATCAAAGGGCGCGCCAACAATGGCATGGTATGGCTCGCAGGGTGTGCGCACGGTGCTGGTGTGTTGTACAGGGGGCGAAGAGGGCGATGTCAATAATCCGGCGCTCAAAGTGCCTGGTCAGCCGTTTCATAATTTGGATGCAGCAGCCGAAAAACAATTGCTCGAGCAATTGAGGCCAGCCGAACTTGATGCGGCTGCAAAAGTAATTGGCTTCCATCATGTGGAGATGCTTGGTTATCGCGACTCTGGCATGGCCGATTCGCCGTCTAACAACAACCCAGCGTGCTTCCACATGGCCGACATGGACGAAGCAGTTGGACGACTCGTCGCAATCATTCGTCGCGAAAAACCACAAGTGCTTGTGACGTATGGCGACGATCAACGCGGGTATCCGCACCCAGATCACATCAAAGTTCACGAGATCAGTGTGTTGGCTTTCGATCGAGCGGGTGACGACGAGTGGTACCCGCAATTTGGCGAGCCGTGGCAGCCAACCAAGATGTATTACTCGGCTTGGTCGCGGCAGCGACTTGTTGCTGTGCACGAAGAGTTGTTGCGATTGCGCGGCGAGTCACCATACGACGACAATTGGTTTAGTCGACCCGATCTCGATAGTCGTATCACGACCAAACTCGAGATTGGAAAGTTTTTGTGGGCGCGTTCTGGCGCACTACGTGCACACAAAACTCAGGTAGACGAAACTGCACTCTTTTGGTTTGGTCTCAGTGACGACGAGCTCTCGGCGGTCTATCCGTATGAAGACTGGATCTTGGTCAAATCGTTGGTGAGAACTGCGCCTCTCGCACCTGGCGAATTTGAGAGCGATATGTTTCGCGGGATTCGCTAAAACCGCAGTATTGCTGAACTATTTGTGGTGCTCATTGCAGTGCTACTTCTTGCGCATTACATCGCGCAACTGGCGATACCCAATCAACGTTGCGCCGCTGTCCGATAGTGCTTGCTTGAGTGAGGCATCGTTGACAACGAGTTCGTAATCATCAATCCATCCGCGCGAGGCATCTCCAAGGGCACGAATTTCTGGCGTGTCAATGCATGGCTGTACGTGAATTTCGGTGACACCGGCTTGCAAGTTGCCAAGTGATTGCATCACTCGCTCGCGGCTGCCTTCTCGCCAATCGTGATCGAAGTGGTCGGGGAAGAGCACGCCTTCTTCTGTCGCAAGTGTGCGAAATGGAAAACCTGCTTGTTGCTCGGTGATGGTCGACGGCAATCTCACCGGTAGCCGATACTCAACAGCGAGCTCCATGTAGACATCAAAAAACTCTGGGCGCAAGGTAATGGACGTGAGGTGAGGTGCAAGGTGTGTGACATCAATGCCCCATTCGAGAGCACTCGCAATTTGGGTACGACACTCACGCAAAACTTCCGATGAATCGGCATGTTCCCACAAGTCGTTAATAGTGCGCGGGAAGCCGCCCTCACCCGACAACAGTGACGGAGCATGAGTGATTGGACCCCAGCGATACATCTCGTGTTCGCTGTTGAGTGTGAGATGCACACCAATGTCTTCACCAGCATATGACATGACTGCATGTCGCGCCCAGGGTGCTGGCACCATCAATGAGGCGCACGTTGCAACACCTTTGCGCAACGCGTCGTACACGCCAACGTTGGCTGCATGAAACGCACCCAAATCATCGCAGCTAATAATCACGAGTTTTGAAGTCGCAGAATATCCAAGTCGCTCTGCGAGGGTCTGCTGACTGGCGTTCACCTCCCAAACGCTACTAGCGACATGCCTTCCATAGCCCGACATTTGCTGCCTCGGCTTGCGATGCAGCGCGCACAAAGTCGTTGCGATGAAATGTGTTTGGCTCAATGCTCATTGGCGTACCGTAGCCACGCGCAACGAGGTCGAGATTGACGAAGAGATTGTCTGAGTCGCGATACAGATACAGCAACATGCGACCGTAACGATCACGGGCCTCTGCATCTCGCTCAACCCGCACTGTTGTGCCCGGTGGCAGCAGAGTTGTCAAGTAGGCGCTTGCTTCTGGCCCGAAACACTCGATTGGTTTTGTTGGGTGTTTAGTCTCGGGTGTGTTGACGCCGATGAGTCGCACGCGCTCGTTGTGTCCATGGATGTCGATGTCTACTGTGTCGCCATCGATCACGTGTGTAATTTTGACGCGTGCAATTGTGACGACATCTGCTTGGCCGCCTTGTGGTGACGAACCGGAACAAGATGCGAGCCCGATGAGTAAAGCGAAGGAAGCAATGACTCCACTCATCGGTTTTGTTTTGTTGAAATTTGGTCTCATGATAAAAAACATGTGTGCGGATGGTGGTTGAGAATGCAGATATTGTTGAATCTATGACAAAGCCACTTGATATTGGCCGACTGGGGTTGTGGACATGGACGCTTGACGCACAGCCGATGGCTAAGTCGCTCGAGGCAGTGTGTGAGATCGAGGCACTCGGGTTTTCGACCGTGTGGATCCCCGAGGCTGTTGGCCGTGAGCCATTTGCACATGCAGGTTTGTTGCTCGCCGCTACCAAGAAGCTCATTGTTGGCACTGGAATAGCATCGATGCAGGCTCGCAGTGCAGCAACGATGCAGGCCGGTCAAAAAACATTGACCGAAGCATTTCCCGATCGGTTTTTGCTAGGCATAGGAACGAGCCATGGAAATATGGCAAAGGCAATTCACAAAAAGGTCTACGACAGGCCGTACTCGAACATGATCGAATACCTCGACACGATGGACTCTGGCATGTTTATGGCGGCGAAGCCGTCGACGCCGACGCACAGAATACTTGCGGCACTCGGACCAAAGATGCTCAAGCTGGCTTCCGAGCGAAGCGATGGAGCGCATCCGTATTTCACTACCCCCGATCACACCGCAGTCGCGCGCGAAATATTAGGAGACGGACCAACGCTTGCGCCAGAACTTGCCGTAATTTTTGAGACCGATGCAACAAAGGCGCGCACAATTGCTCGCCAATACATGGGCACCTATACCCGTTTGCCAAACTACGCCAACAATTTATTGCGCCACGGATTTGTTGAGTCAGATATTAAAAATGAGCACGGTGTGCAGAGCGACCGATTGGTCGATGCAATCTGCACATGGGGCACACTCGACACCATTCGCAAACGAATTCAAGAGCATTACGACGCAGGCGCATCACATGTGTGTGTGCAGGTGCTCACCGATGATTTGGTGTCGTTGCCGAGTGTCGAGTGGCGCGAACTCGCAACGTTGATTCCAGAATTCAAAAACTAAAAGCTATACACCAAGCACACGTTTTTGTAACTTACGCATGCCCGCCAACCAGCGATCGCGCTCGGTTGCCTTCAATGCCATGTATTGAGCAACCTCTGGGTGGGGAAGCACCAAAAAAGTTTCTGCGCGAATGGTGTCAACACACGCTTGAGCAACTTCTTCGGGCTCGAGCACGCCGCCAGCCACTCGCACAACGTTTCCGGTAGGACCGTTGTTTGATACGTCGGCGCCTTTGAGCATGTTGGTGTTAACACCTTGTGGGCACAGACAACTCACCAATATTCCGCGACCGCCGTAAGTGATCGACATCCATTCGGCAAAGGCAACTGCAGCATGCTTGGTCACGGTGTAGGGCGCGGATCCAATCTGCGACAACAACCCTGCGGCCGAGGCAGTTGAGCAGAAATATCCTTCTCCGCGAGCCAGCCAACCGGGAAGCAGATATTTTGCTGCCCAACGATGCGCATTGAAATTGATGTCGAATGCGGTATTCCAGTCCTGTTCGCTTGTGGATAAATCACTCCCGAGACCGACTCCTGCATTGGCGAAAAATAAATCGATCACACCAAATTCTTTTTCGACAACACCAATCAAGGTGGCATTTGCCGCTTCGGTGCCCAAGTCGCCTGCCACTGCGAGTGCAGAATGTGGGCGAATTGCGTTGAGTCGGAGTGCGATTGCGTCTAATGGCGCTTGATCGCGGTCGGCCAACACAACAGTGGCGCCTTGCGCATGAAATCGTTCGGCCAACGCCATCCCAATTCCGCCAGCAGCACCAGTAATAACAGTTATTTTTCCAGCAAGTTCCATGCCTGTGATGTTACGCACAGTGTCACGATTTTGTTACACCGATCAGGTATGGTCATGTGCATGACCGATTCACGCGAAACAGCAGTTATCACTGAGGCCCTGACCGTCATCGACAAAGCACTGGCCGAAATGCTGCACCGCGAACTGGTATCGACTATCGAAGTTTCAGACTTGTTGCTCGATGTGCGTGTATTGCTCACCGCAACAACTGCATCGGCAACCGAAGCCTAAACGCGCAACTGTTTCACGCCACGGTGCTACACGGCATAGTGGCGTAATATCAGCAGTCCGATTACGCCCATGAGCGTGCCCGCAAACGCACCGGCAATGACATCACTGGCGTGATGAATGCGCACTCCAACACGGCTTGTGGCGATGATCAGCGCAAAAGTGTAAAACAACAGCCACCACGGCCATGCCGTGAAGTAGGTGAGTACGAGTGCGGAAAAGAACGCTGAAGACGAATGCCCGCTGGGGAAACTTGAAGTGCGTGGCTTGCGCAAAGCAAAGCGAGTGTCACCCTTTTCTGTTGGGCGACTGCGACGAAATAAACGCTTGATGCCCTGATTGAGGATCAAACTCTCAAGCCCGATCAGAATTGAAAAAATCAATGCCTGCAAGAGGCGGTCCATGCTGCCGATTGCGCGCACTACGCCGATGATGTGCCACAGCAAACCAAAGTCTCCCACTGCACTTGCTATCGAGAAGATCACGATGACAAATTTGTGGTCGCGGATGTGCTCGAGAGCGTTGTCTACTGCTGTATCAATGCGCAGATGTAGCAGTTGGCGCTTGGCACTGTTGCCAACGTTGTCGTCAATATTCTTGTCACTTGTCATTCTTGTGGCTTTGGATATTTGAGAGGTGCCTCAGTTGCGGCAAGAGATGGATCGCCACCAAATTCGGGGCACCACGATTTGAAATTGCAAAAGTTACAGAGGCCGCTTTTTTTGGTGGGAAACTGTGATGTAGCGCACGACTTTTCGATGGCGTTAAACAATGCAGTCGTGCGTGTATGAACAAAGCGCATTGATTGCTCTGTTGGGGTGCGGGTGTGGCGAATGCCGTCTTTGATGTAGAGCAATTGCAAAGTTGTCGGCAATTCACCACGCATTTCGCGCAGCATGTATGCATACATTTGCAATTGCATCATCCTGCCTTCAACATCGATTTCGCGTGGGGCTTTGCCAGTCTTGTAGTCGCTAATAATGAGGCCGCCATTCGCATCTCGCTCAATCCGGTCGATAATGCCGCGCAATGCAACTTTGTCAAGTGGCGCGGTCACCCACATCTCGGTGTCGGTCGAATTGATTGTTGTCGGGTCTTCCATGCGCAGGTAGCTGTCGACGAGTGTGGAGCAGTCTGCCCAAAACTTGGTGGCTTGTTCGGCAGTCAAGTTGAGCCCCGTAATGTCGTATGTTGGCTCAAATTCGGTCTTGGCGGTAGCCAAAAAATCGTGCGCGGCTGCGTGTGTACGAAGTGGAGCCTCGAGTTGGAACAGCAACTCGAGCGCTCGGTGCACAACGTTTCCTTTAACTGCCGCTGCGCCTGGCGGCTGTGGAAGTTTTTGAATATTTTGAAATCGAAACTGCAGTGGACAATTTTGATATGTGCCAGTGCCGGAAGGAGACAGCGTTTCGGGTAGCGCAAATACTTCTGTCACTGTGTGGCCGCATCTACCTGTGCGATGAGTTGAGCAAATCGAAGCGGATCTTGCATCGGCCCAAAGTGACCGAGGTCGTCCCACTGCACACGTGATGAGCCAGGAATTTCATTGGCGATGAGAGCGGCTATGGCGCCTGGGGTATGTGGAATCACTGCACCCGAAACTAGCCACACGGGCACCCGCAACTTGGGCAAGTCGTTCCACGTGTCGTGGACAGCGCCCATCTCGTAAGTACGAGCCTCGTGCTCGGGTGAGCACTTGATCAACACGCTTCCATCTGGCTGCGTAGCAAAACCATGTCTTACGTACGCGAGCAGAGCATCGGGGTGCATCACGTTGAGCGGAGGCTTCGACGAATAATTTGCAATCGCTTCATCAAATGATGCAAATATGCCGCGGCGGCGTCGCGCCCCATCGGCGAGCGGGCTCGGGATTCCAGTATCAAGCGAACCAGTGCGTGCTTGTGGCGGGAAAATAATTGGCTCGAAGAGCACAAGTGCGCGAAATAACTCTGGAGCGCGAAGTGCGGCCATGACGAGCGCTGCTCCACCCATCGAATGGCCAGCGCCAATGATTGGTGCTGCAGAAGTTTGCGATGCTGCAATGACGCGTGCAACTGCAAGTGCATCGTCTCCGTAGCCACTCCAGTTTGCTTTCCAGTCGCTTGGTAATCCCGAGTCGCCATGTCCGCGGTAATCAAACGAGTAACTGTGATGTGAGCCATGTAAGTGTTCGGCGACCGGATCTAACACTCGGCCATGAAACCCTGTTGCATGCGACAACAGCACTGGCTGATGGGCAGACTCAGGCGAATAGTCGTAGATCGCAAGTTGTACGCCTTCAGACGAAGGGTGTGTGGAGGTGGTGGTCACAAGTATTCTTCTCTGCGCACAAAGATACTTGGTTTGTGCGCAAAGTATGAGTGTTCACTTGCTTGTGAGGCGTGAGCAACATTGCTAGTTTCTAGTCATGGCAACTGAGATCAACAACTTGGCAGACATCGTTCGCAGTCACAGCGCAGAGTTCGAAACTCGAACTGCATTGATTCAGGGCACCAAAAAACAGACGTGGTCGCAGCTCTATGGCAGAGCTTGCCAGATGTCGCAGGCTTTGCGTGGTGCTGGTGTTGGTGTGCAAGACCGTGTGGCGTTCTTAGACAAGAACTCGATCGAACACTTTGAGGTGCTGTATGGATGTGCGCTGCTCAATGCGGTAAGCGTCGATGTCAACTGGCGACTCGTTGGGCCCGAGGTGCTGTTCATTGTCAACGATGCTGCTGCCAAGGTGCTCATTGTCGGCCCCGATTTTGTACCGATCCTCGAGGCGATAGCCGACGAACTTGTCACGGTGAAAACAATTGTGGTGATTGGTGGACATTCGAAGTATCAGTCATATGACGCATTCATCGCCAGTGGAACGACTGTAGACCCAGGTGTCGAGGCAAGCCACGAAGACGTGGCCTTTCAGTTGTATTCGAGTGGTACGACAGGTCGTCCAAAAGGTGTGATGTTGACGAACAACAACTTCTTTGCGCTGATGCCAACAGCGAAGGATCTCTGGAAGCTCACGCCAAAAACTGTGAGCATGGTGGCGATGCCGTTATTCCATATCGGCGGAGGTGGCTGGGCAACGGCAGGGCAATTTGTTGGAGCATGTTCGGTAATCGTGCGCGACATCAACCCAGTCGAACTTGTGAAGTTGATCGGCCAAGAGCGCATCACACACGGTTTTGTTGTGCCGGCACTGTTGCAATTCATGTTGATGGTGCCCGACTTGGACAAAGCAGATTTTTCAAGTCTCGAACTTATTTTGTACGGAGCGTCACCAATCTCTGATGAAGTGTTGGCAAGTTCAATCAAGGCATTCAAGACCAATTTCATGCAGGTCTATGGACTGACCGAAACGACTGGCGCGACAACACTGCTGATGCCAGAAGATCATGATCTTGAAGGACCAAACAAGCATCGTCTGCGATCGTGTGGCAAACCAGTGCCAGGAATGCAACTGCGCATTGTTGATGATGAAACCCACCACGACATGCCGGTTGGCAAAGTGGGTGAGATCTGGGTCAAGGGTCCGCAGATCATGCTCGGGTATTGGAATATGCCCCAAGAAACTGCGAAGTCGATTGTGGATGGCGGTTGGTTTCGCAGCGGTGATGTCGGCTACTTAGACGCCGACGGGTATCTCTATATATATGACCGCGTCAAGGACATGATTGTCTCCGGTGGCGAAAACATCTACCCAGCCGAGGTGGAAAACGTACTGATGGCGCATCCCGCAATTGCCGACGTGGCGGTCATTGGTGTGCCAGACGAAAAGTGGGGCGAAGTTCCAAAGGCCATTGTTGTGCGCAAGAAAGATGTTGCAGTGACGCAAGACGAGATCATCGCATTCGCCAAAGTGAGCCTTGCTGGGTTTAAGTGCCCAAAGTCGGTCGACTGGATTGAGGCTCTGCCTCGCAACCCATCTGGCAAGATCTTGAAAAAAGACCTTCGCGCTCCGTATTGGGTGGGTCGAACTCGTCAAGTCAACTGATGTCGCTCTAAGGTTCTCATCATGAAGCTTTCGATGATGATCAATTACATTTCCGATTTTCAGACGTCGGCCAAACAAGTTGTCGAACTTGAAAAAGTCGGTCTCGACATGGTGTGGGTGGCAGAGGCATATTCGTACGATGCGATTTCACAAATTGGTTATCTCGCTGCAGTCACCAACAAGTTGCAGATCGGCACTGGCATCATCAACGTGTATTCGCGTACTCCTGCGCTTGTTGCAATGACAGCAGCAGGTTGCGACTACG
>CAXNIQ010000035.1:0-9986 GCA_964202465.1 Ilumatobacteraceae bacterium | reverse complement strand
ACACTGATTCGCACAACAAGAGGGTCATCGGTCGGTTGCACTGCAAATGAACGCACTGTCACTGGCCGTGGTTTGCGCTCGATCTCTATGCCCTCTCGGGCGAGTTCGTGTAATCGCTTGCCGTCGACACGGATTGCCGAAACCATCGGCGGTACCTGCAGAATGTCTCCTGTGAGTTTGAGGGCAGCATTACGCACCTGCTCAATGGTTATTCCAGTCATGTCGTGACGAGCAGTCACTTGGCCAGCCGAGTCAAGAGTGTTCGTCTCAACTCCAAACACAACTTCAGCCTCATACGTTTTATCCATGCCACTCAAAAACTGCATCAGCCGCGTGACATAGCCCACACCCACAAGCAACACACCTGTTGCATCCGGGTCGAGCGTTCCGGCATGGCCAATTCGTCGCTCGCCCAAAATCTTGCGCATCTGATTCACCACATCGTGACTTGTCACTCCTGCAGGCTTATCGATGATTGCCAAACCATGCACGGTTGGCGGGCGGCGGCGTGCCACGACTACTCGCTGTCTGTATTTAACGCGTCGTTGACATCACTCTCAAGATTGCGAGTACGCATCGGGTCATTGCGTAACACTTCATCTATGCGGGCCGCAGCACGTATGCCGTCGTCTGGTCGAAACTCAAGTATTGGTGTGCGTCGAGCATGGATCTGTTTAGCAATCGCTGATTGCAGCCGTTTGCGATTTTCGTTCAATGCATCCAAGATCCGTTTGTCGCCTTCTTCACCCTGCAAAGAGTCGTAATACACAATTCCGCGATTCATTTCGGCATCAACATCGATTGATGTCACCGTGACAAACGCAAGACGGTCATCGTCAATACGCACGAGTTCTTCAGCTACGACTTCTCGCACTGTCTCACTAATGCGTGCAGCGCGCGGATAACTGTGCTTGCGGCTATTCGACTTACCTGCAGACTTTCCGCCCGATTTGCCAGCAGACTTGCCGGTCGAACCACCGCCCGATCGACTGCCACCGCCGCCTTCGCCACGACCACCAGAACCACGCTCTCGTCTTGTCATCGTGATCTCGCCTTTTGCCTCTCCATTGAAACCGTGCTTGGCTCATCTACGATACGGAGGCGATGTCTGCAAAACCCCCCACCCAACATGTGCGCCACGACGCCAATGGCGCAATCGTTGGCAACGACCCAGCAACTAAAACGCCAGTATTTCGTTATACGGCTACTGTGGCCAACCAACTTGAGACAAAGTGGCAAGATATTTGGGAGCGCGAGGGCACGTTTGAAGCGCCAAATCCAGCGGGTCCACTGGCTCAACCCGAAAAGGTCGCAGGTCGCGAAAAATTGTTTGTTCTCGACATGTTTCCCTACCCGTCTGGCGCAGGACTACACGTTGGGCACCCGCTCGGTTACATCGCCACCGATGTTTTTGCGCGTTACAAACGCATGGACGGATTCAATGTGTTGCACGCTCTCGGTTACGACAGCTTTGGTCTGCCAGCCGAACAACATGCGATCGTCACTGGCATTCACCCTCGCATCAACACGGAATCGAATATCACCAACATGCGTCGCCAACTCCGACGGCTCGGCCTCGGACATGATGCACGCCGCAGTGTCTCCACAACCGACGAGTCGTTTTACAAATGGACGCAGTGGATCTTTTTGCAGATTTTCAATTCGTGGTACGACGAAACATCGCATCACGCACGACCAATTGCCGAACTTGTATCCGAGTTTGCAAGTGGCAAGCGCACCACCGGAACGGTTGCTTGGTCAGAATTGGACAAAGTTGCGCAGCAAGAATTAATCAGTCAGTACAGGCTCGTGTATTTATCCGATGCGCCAGTCAACTGGTGCCCGGGCCTTGGCACGATCCTCGCAAACGAAGAAGTTACTGCAGAAGGTCGTAGCGACATTGGTAACTACCCCGTTTTCAAGCGCAACATGCGGCAGTGGACTATGCGCATCACCAAGTATGCAGATCGCTTGCTCGAAGATCTTGATCGCCTTGATTGGCCAGAACCAATCAAGTTGATGCAACGTAATTGGATTGGTCGGAGTGTCGGAGCATCAGTGCGCTTTGCTTCCGAAGCAGGATCCATTGAGATTTTTACAACCCGCCCCGACACATTGTTTGGCGCATCATTTATGGTGCTGTCTCCAGAGCACCCGATGGTTGATGCATTGACGACTTCCGATCAAAAGAAATCTGTTGACGCATATCGCGCGGCCACAGCCGCGATGCAAGATGAAGACCGTCGTGACGAAACGCGTGTCAAGACCGGTGCATTCACCGGTTCGTTCGCCACCAACCCAATCAATGGCGCACAGATTCCAATATGGATCGCCGACTATGTATTGATGGGCTACGGCACCGGAGCGATCATGGCCGTGCCTTCGGGCGACCAACGCGACTTTGATTTTGCTCGCAAGTACGACCTGCCGATTATTGCGACGCAGATGCCTGATGACGAGTGGTTTGCCGAACGCAACATTGGCGTGTCAGGCGACTGCAGCACCTGGCCACAGGCGTTTGTGGGCGAAGGTACTTACGTCAACTCTGCAAACAATTCGTTGAGCCTCAACGGAAAACGAACAATCGAAGATGCAACGCTGTTGGCAAACACGTGGCTCGAGCACAACAACTTCGGTGCAAGTGCTGTTACTTACCGATTGCGCGATTGGCTATTTTCACGTCAGCGCTATTGGGGTGAGCCATTTCCAATTGTTTACGACGAAGATGATCAACCAATTGCAGTGCCTACACATCTGTTGCCGATCAAGCTTCCAGAGCTCGCCGACTTCAAGCCGCAAACACTCGATCCAAACGATCAAACATCAGACCCAATTCCGCCACTTGCACGAGTTGGCGAGTGGGTCAACGTCACGCTCGACCTCGGTGACGGCCCGCGCCAATACCGACGCGAAGTCAACGTCATGCCGCAATGGGCCGGGTCGTGTTGGTATGAGATGCGCTATCTCGACCCCACCAATACCGAATCCTTCATCGACAAAGATGTTGAAAAATATTGGATGGGCCCAAAACATGAAGGACATACAGGCGGTGTCGACCTCTATGTAGGTGGAGTCGAGCACGCAGTATTGCACTTGCTCTACAGCCGCTTCTGGCACAAAGTGTTGTTTGATCTTGGTCATGTCTCGAGTCTCGAGCCATTCCATCGCCTGTTCAACCAGGGCTACATCCAGGCTTACGCCTACCGCGATGAACGTGGACAAACCGTGCCCGCCACCGAAGTCACCGAAGTTGGTGGGTCAGGAAGTAACCAATACGAGTGGAACGGCGAGAAAGTAAAGCGCGAATACGGCAAGATGGGCAAGAGTCTCAAAAACATCGTCACTCCAGACGAAATGTATGACGAGTTTGGTGCCGACACTTTCCGGCTCTACGAAATGTCGACAGGCCCACTCGAAGCAAGCCGCCCATGGAACACTCGCGATGTCGTAGGCATGCAGCGCTTTTTACAACGCGTGTGGCGCAACGTAGTCGATGAAGACACAGGCGAACTCCATGTCAGCGATGAGCCTGCCCCACTTGCGCTACTACGCGAATTGCACAAAGCTATCCATGGTGTGAGCAATGATCTTGCTCACCTGCGCTTTAACACTGCTATTTCAAAACTGATCGAGTTAAATAACGCACTGACTATCTACGTCAACGAACATGGTTCAACCCCACGCGAAGTTGCGGTGCAGATGACACAAATGCTTTCACCACTCTGCCCACATATGGCCGAAGAGATCTGGCAGCGACTTGGCCGCAATGAGTCACTGACCTACATGCCGTTTCCAATAGCCGATCCGCAGATGCTCGTGCACGACACCATCGAGATTCCAGTGCAAGTTAACGGCAAGATGCGTTCCAAGTTGTCGGTTGCTGCCGACGTGACCGACGATGAGTTGCGCACACTTGCACTTGCCGACGAAAAAGTGGTGCAGTTGCTTGCCGGGTCAACACCGAGCAAGATCATCGTGGTGCCAAAGCGCCTCGTAAATATTGTTTTATAGCTAGCGCTTTATATCTAGCGTTTTATGGCAAGACGCTTTGCGTCGGGCACACCGCGCATCAGCAAAATCAGTCTGTTCACCCCTTCGCTCGCCAGCTGCTGACGCGCCAAAGACGATGCGTCGAGCAACGCCTCATCAAACCAGTCCCACACCGAGACGATGAAGTTTGATTTACCTACCGCACTCGCGGCGTCTTGCGCGACTCTCAAAATCTCGGCGCGTTGCGGATGGCTCGATCGGATATTGACACCATCAGTCCGCATGCCCGCAACTTTTGCCAGCGCCCCACTATTCACACCAATAATTCTTGGTGGCAACTTGCACGGCATCTCAAATGTCGCAAACTTTTCGTCTCGCGTTGGCGACCACATTCCGTCCAACACATCAAGCGTGTGCTCAAGCCTCGCGTGACGCTCTCTCATCGTGGCTGGAAGCGCAATACCAAGTGCTCGTTGCTCTGCGGCAAACGTGCTCGTTGGTGACGCGCCTGCACCAAGACCTAATACGAGTCGTCCGCCAGAAATGTTTTGCACAGTTGCCGCAGCACTTGCAAGCACACCTGGGTGTCTATTGCCAACATTGGCAACAAGTGGTCCAATCTTGATCGTTGAAGTAATGGCAGCCAATGCGCCAAGCACTGTAAAGCACTCTGGCATCGATGGGGCATTCATGACTTCACCCGATAAATGATCGGCAACCCACAATGTTTGAAAATTATTGTTTTCAGCAATATGCGTAATTTCAACCAATTGCGCCCATGAACATTGGCCCTGATTGACTTGCAAATCGATTGTTGTTTCGTCATTCACAATGAATTGAGTATTACATCACGCGAGTAGAATTGACACATGAACACGAGGCAAGCTCCCGCATTGCAGGAACTTGACACAAAGTTCAATTCGCTCACCGAAATCCTTGCAGTCCTCGCCCAAGACGGCGGAGTGATCGTTCACAATATGCTCACACCTCAAGTTGTGGCCGATCTGCTCAAAGAACTCGCTCCACAGAGCGAGACTTCTCACGTAGGCCCAAAATCAAATAATGAAAACGTCAATTATTTTTGGGGTCAACAAACCAAACGCTTCACGCGCCTTGCCCAACGCTCACAAACATTTGCCGACGAAGTATTGGTGCACCCAATCTTGACCGCCGTAGCCGACGTACTTCTGAAACCATCGTGTGCTTCCTATTGGATGAACACTGGTCAGATGATGATCGTGATGCCTGGTGGCGCGCCACAGTACATGCACCGCGACTCTGATGATTGGCCAGCAATGTGTCGCCCAGAGTCGCCTCCCTGCCAGGTCAGTTGCATGTTTGCGCTGTCTGACTTCACTGCCGAAAATGGTGCCACACGTGTTGCACCAGGCAGCCACTTGTGGAGCGATTTTTCACGCCAAGCCACCGAAGACGAAATCACTCAAGCAGTGATGCCAGCCGGTAGCGGAATGATCTACCTTGGAAAGACATCGCACAGTGCTGGCGCAAACAAGACCGAAAGTGAAGCGCGATTCGGCATGCATCTTTCGTATGTGTTGGGTTGGCTCACCCCGGAAGAAGCTGGCTGCCTCGGCGTCACCGAAGATCGCGCCAAAACATTTACGAAGCAACAGCAGCAACTTCTTGGCTATCGCTGCTACGACGCATCAGATCTCAATGGAGGCCGCCTCTGGACTGTCGATTACGAAGACGTTCCTGTCGGCCTCAACTGGTAATTGTGCAAAACAACGAACACGAAAGCAGCAAGCAATATGTCAATCAATAGTGTCAGTAGCAACAACAACATTCAAGGTTTGCGCCAAAGCTTCACGCGTGACGAATATGTATCACCAGCGATTTTTGCTCATGAAATGAACGAGATCTTTGCAAAACGCTGGAATAACGTAGGTCGCGCCGATCAACTCGCTCATGTTGGTGACCGCTTGGTTGTTGAAGTTGGAGATGAGAGCATCCTCATCGTGCGTAACCGTGAGGGCCAACTGCGCGCGTACTACAACGTGTGTCAGCACCGCGGTTCACAGTTGTGCGACAAAAGTGGGAGCGGTTTTGGTGCTGCCATCACATGCCCATACCATGCGTGGAGTTATTCGCTTGAAGGAAAACTCGTCAGCGCAATTCACCACGACAAAGAATCATTTGATCGTGACAGCATCTCGCTCACACCAGCGCGTATTGATGAGTGGCAAGGCAACATGTTTGTCTGCCTCAACGATGAAGAAGAGTCGCTGCACGATTGGCTCGAAGATTTATACAGCAAGCCTTTTGACTTAGACAGGTTCGAGATCGGCAATCTTAAAACGGCATACACCACTGTCGACGAGGCTCAGGCCAATTGGAAGGTGCTCGTCGAAAACTATTGTGAGTGCTTGCACTGCTCTGTCGTGCATCCTGAGTTTTGCGAGATCGTGCCTATCTACGGAAAAGGTTTCAACTTTCAAAGTGACCGTTTTGATAGCGGTGTGAGCCTTGCCCCTGGCATGACGGCAGTGTCATACAAACAAAATGAAGGCCTCCCTCTTATTGCATCCATGGAAGAACTCGACGACTACTCGGTATTTGGCGCTTACGTCTATCCCAACATGCTCATCGACGTCAACCCAACGTTGGTTGCGATTACCACGTATATTCCACGTTCACCCACCCACACCACCATCATCACTAATTACCTCTTCCCCGCTGAAGCGATCGGTAATCCTGCGATGGACATCATGCCGGCAGTCGAGTTCAACGACCTCGTCAACCATCAAGACATTGACGTATCCGAGCGTGTGCAGAGGGGCGTTGCTTCAAAGTCATTTCAGCGCGCGTACCACTCTGAGATGGAAAAATATGCGCAACGGTTTGTCAAGCAGTACCGCCAAGACATAACTAATCAATAGTTGCTTTTAGTTGAAACTGCCGACTTCAAATTCGACAGACTGTTGGTCGCCCATCGATTCAACGGCCTTGCCAAGGCGAGCAAGATTTTCTAAAAACACGTCACCGTGCTTGCGCGTATGAGCGACTGAGAGCGTCAGTGACTCACTCTTACCCCACGGTGCCAAAAATACTCCACCGTTAAACTGCATCAAATAGTGCAGGTGCATTGCACCGGTATTGACTTCAAGGAAGTCGCGGTAGTTCTTCGCTGGCTCATTGCTGTACACAACCGAAACCTTGAACCCAAACTGATACCCGTGAGCTTCTTGTCCACATCCATGCAATGTGGCGAGCGAATGCTCCAATATATAAGCACCGACATCGTTGGCTTTTGCATAGGCATCATCGGTTAAAACTTCAGTAAGCACTGCGCGTGCTGCAGCCATCGTCAGAGGGTTGCCGTTAAAAGTTCCTACTTGGCTATATCGACCATCGGTAATCGCCGACATCACCTCAGTTGTTCCTCCCACTGCCCCGCACGGCAGTCCACCACCAAGCGCTTTGGCAAGACAAATAATGTCTGGTGTAACGCCATACATGGCCGTTACTCCACCGGGGTGAACGACCAACCCTGTTTTGACTTCGTCAAATGCAAGTAGTGCACCGTGTTGATGCACGATCTTCTTGATGCCTTCGAGATACCCCGGTTGCGGAACGATGATGCCTGCACCCATCAAGATTGGCTCCAAAATCATTCCGGCAATTTGCCCAGGATTTTCGGTGAACACTCGCTCCAGTGCGTCCAAATCATTGAGCGGCACAATGCGTACGCAATCCGCGATGGCTTGAGGTATCCCAGCACCGGGTGTGCGCCATGGGTTGTCTGGCGGACCGAGTTCTTTTGCCGAGCGGAAAATTGAAATAGCCACGGAGTCGTGATGGCCGTTGTATGAGCCCTCGACCTTAACGATCAAGTCGCGACCCGTAATAGTGCGCATGAGGTGCACTGCATCCATCGTTGCTTCAGTGCCCGAGTTACAAAACCGCCACTGTGGCAATCCAAATCTGCGCGCTAATTCTTCTGCAACAACGATCGAGTCAGGCGTTGGCTGCGCGAAGTGCGTGCCCTTCGTAACCCTGTCTTGTACTGCCCTCACGATGGCTGGGTTGGCATGCCCGACAATGTTGGCACCGTATCCGGCATGGAAGTCGATGTACTTATTGCCATCCACGTCCCACACATGGGCTCCTTCGCCGTGGCTCACCCAAACGGGCACTGGTCGCGAACTCGCCCAGCTTGAAGTCACCCCGCCAGGAATGCTCAGCGATGCTCGCTCATGCAGCGCTTGCGACTGAGGAACTCGGCTCAAAAATAGTGACTCTTGGGTTTTGATTTCTTTATCAAGTGCGCTCATAGCGACTAAGTTACACCCCATGCTTAGACGCGACTTCCTCAGGAACCTTGTCATTACCACCGGCGGCCTCGTTGTCGCACCATCAATACTGAGCGCATGTGGCACAGGTGCCACATCGAGCGGAGAATTAGTGATTGGCACTCCTACCAGTCCAACAAAACTACCCACCAACGGTGAGGCAATTGCAGATGGACTCGCCGAAGAAAAAGGAACGCTCGAAATTCTCAACTGGGCCGACTACACAAACCCCGAAGTAATTGCGGATTTTGAAAAACTTTTTGGCGTAACGATCAAGACAAGTATCTACGACACCGAAGAAGCAGCAGTTGCCAAACTTCGTAACGGAACCCTCAAGCCAGACTTGATTATCGGCATGACCGACACAGCCCTTGCCCGACTCGTTGCAGCAGACTTGTTGCAGCCACTCAACAAGTCGTATATTCCTCACTTCACAAACCTCATTGATGGTCTGCAAAGCCCGTACTACGACGTTGATTCGCAGTACACCGTTGCTCACGTAATTTACGCCAACGGCATTGCGTACCGCACCGATCGCGTTGACAGTTCAGTCTTTACAAGCGGCAATGGCTACGACGCAATGTGGGACTCTGCACACAAGGGCAAGCTCGCAGTACTCGACTCATACCGTGACACCATCAGCCTCGCCATGTTTCAGGCCGGCAACAATGACGTCAACACGCTCGACGCAGACATCTTGGCTGCTGCACAAGAGAATCTCATTCGACTGCGAGATGCTACAAATCCAAAAGTCGACATCCTTTCGTACCAAGAGTTGCCAGCGGGCAACCGCGACATTGCGTTCACATGGTCGGGCGATGTCCTCACCGCACTCGGATACTTACCAGAAGGTGTTTCACCTGAAGTTCTTGGTTTTTGGTACCCAGACCAGACGATCACCGCCAACGACTTCCTGTGTGTTCCCAAAGAATCAAAGGCGCCAGTACTGGCACACAAATTTATTGACTACTTGCTCGACACCGACGTTGCGCTCAAAAATCAAACGTACGTTGGATACCAGCCAGCGCTTTCGACCATCAGCGTCGACACGTTGCTCTCGAGTGGAACGATTCCAGAATCGCTCAAGGACTCGCTCGTCACACCAGAAAAATATGATTCAGGACAACGCCTTGTCAGCTTGACCCCAGATGCCGACGCACTGTGGCTTGACGTGTGGGCAGCATTCACTGCCGGATAACAGGTGAAGCGTTCGCCACGAATTTGGCCTGCACTGGCTGCGCCAGGAGCAACATGGCTGCTCGCACTCTTTGGCATTCCTTTTTATGCAGTTGCATGCGTTGCATTCGGAACTATTGATCCGATCTTTCGCGATGCAATTCCACAATGGAATCCTCTTGCATGGGATTTTGGACAAGCCAACGAAGTGCTCCAGAGTGCGATCAGCGGTCCGCTGCAGGGAGTTTTCTTACGCACCATTGTGTATGTGATCGCCGCCATGATCACTTCATTTGTGGTCGGCTTCCCCGTTGCATATTTTCTTGCACGCCATGCCGGAAAACACAAATTATTGCTGCTCACACTTGTCATCGTTCCGTTTTGGGTCAACTACCTCATGCGCATGTTGGCTTGGGTCAATTTGCTCAGTCCGAGCGGTTTGTTCAGCAGATTCATGGGAGTCTTCGGCATTCACTACAACTGGCTGGATGGTTCACCAATCACCGT
>CAXNIQ010000034.1:0-10023 GCA_964202465.1 Ilumatobacteraceae bacterium | reverse complement strand
GCTGAGATTCTCAATCGCCACCGTGAAGCCGTTGTCAAACGTATTCCGTGTTATACAGATCCTGTGTCTGGACTCTCGGTGATGACTGCAATGTTTTTGGCAGAGCGCAACTATTGCTGTGAGAGCGGTTGTCGGCACTGCCCATATCTAGTCGACTGATCAACTAGATTGATGGTTTCACGAGAGGCAATAAAGGAGTCAAGTTGAGCGAAGAACGAGAAATAATGACGTGGGAATCTTTTGGTTTAGCGAGCCGTGAACTTGCAGTGATGATTGCCCAAAGCGGTTATGAGCCCGACATTATTCTTGCTATCGCTCGAGGTGGATTACTTGCCGCTGGCGCTCTCGGTTATGCGCTTTCGGTAAAAAATACATACACCATGAACGTCGAGTTTTATACCGGCGTCAATGAACGACTTGCTGTCCCAATGATCCTTCCTCCAGTTCCGAGCCTTGTCGACTTGAAAGACTCAAAGGTGTTGATTGTTGACGACGTTGCAGACACGGGACACACACTGAAGCATGTGCTCGAATTCTGCAAAGGCCAACTCGCTGATACTCGTTTGGCCGTGTTGTACGAGAAGTCGCAATCAATTATCAAGTGCGATTACGTGTGGAAGCACACCGATCAATGGATCAATTTTCCATGGAGCGATAAAGATCCTGTTGCTCAGCGCAAATGGAGCGTCAAAGACGCCTGATTCGACTACCCCTGGTAGGTAATCGAAGTATCAAGAAACTCATTGTTGGTGATATCACTGGCGGCGATATCAGCGATTTCAAGACCCTCTTCACGCAGGATTGGTGTGGCCTTCGCAATGAAATCATTCACACGTGATTCTTCCAAGTCTCCGAATGTTGTAGTTTCGCCGTTTCCGACAATGCCGAGATCTTTTTGAGATGCTGCGCCACTTGCAACATCGCCATCACTCTGGCTCCACCAACTGTCGAATGTTTTGACAGTCTCAACAATGATCGCATTGGCACGTGTTGGGTCTGCGATGTAATCGATTTGTGCTTGTTGAAATATCGGCACGATCTTTTCGAGACATGGACGAAGTTCTTCGAGACGATCTTTCCTAATGGCCAAGTTCTGCGCATAGGAGTTCCATCCGGCTTCGTGAATCAATTGATATCCAGTCGTGATCGACCCGGTTTCTAAGTTGGCGTACTTGTATGGCTCTGAAGTCGCAAACCCTTGATGCGCTGCATCTTCTGTGGAGAGCAACAAGTTGCCTTTGTAGTTTGCATCAACTTGATCCTTTGTGATCAAGCCTTGGGATTCGAAGTAGCGCATCCATGCTGGATCGCCATAGACGTAAAAAGTGCTGATGGATTTGGCGGCATCGGCAATTGTGGTGACTTGCGGGTGCTTCGTTGCATCCCACAACACAACTTGGGGGTTGATGTTGAGTGCGTTAAACACGGCCAAGGTTGGTGCGTCTGAATATCGTGTGATTGCAACGTCTGTACCTACATAGCCAAAGGTGATGGCGTTGTCTTGATACATCTCGGTGACGACAGGAGATTCCAAGAATGGTCCTCCAGCACGAATTTCAAGTTGGACGCCAGATGGCTCTCCATTGACTGTGAGGGTTCCAACAACCGCACCGGTGTCTTTGGACGCGACTGCATCGTCGCCCATGAGTTGGTACACGCCACCGTGTTCGGATTCGGGGAACCAGTCGGTTTGAATCACGATGGTTGCAGGACAGACATCTCCAAGCGAAATTCCTGAGTTGGCTGCAATGGTGTCGACAACAGAGTCGTTTGACTCGGTGCTGGTGCTGCCACACGCTGCCAAGGCAAAAATTGCTGTGACTACAGAGAGTGCGGTAAACATTTGCTTGCGAAGTTGCATTGAGCTATTCATTTTGAGGTTTTGTCCCTTTTTGTTTTGTCCATTATTGAGATATTGCTCCTTCGTACCATCTTCCAACAATTCGCTTGTTGAGTAGACCGAAGAGTATAAAAAGCATAAGACCGAGCAGCGTGGCTGCCAACGCTGTGACAAACATCGGCCCAGCCTGGCTGTTTAAAAAGAATTGAGTAATCAACTTGCCGAGACCGGGGTCACCTTTGGCAAAGAAGAAGTCTCCTACGATTGCGCCGATGACGGCAAGACCCGCAGAGATTCGCAAACCGCCAAATATTGCTGGGCTTGCGGCTGGCAATTGCAATTTGAGTAAGCGAGCAAGAGGGCCTGAACGCTGCAGAGTAAAAAGGTCATGCATGTTTTTGGGTGTTGAGTGCAGGCCAAAAAGCGTGTTGGAAATTATCGGAAAAATCGAAATGATTACGGTGACGAGCACGCGAGCAGCAAAGCTGGAACCAACAAGCTTGATCATGAGCGGAACGATTGCAATGATTGGTGTGACTTGAAGCGCGATGAGGTATGGCCATAGTGCTCGTTCTAGCCAACGAGCTTGTGCCATCACGATCCCAAGAACGAGACCAAGTGATGCTGCCAAAGTAAGTCCGACAATTGAAGTCTTCAAGGAGATCCAAAACGCAATCAAGATTTTGGTACGGGTGATGCCATGGATGTCTTCAAACAGCCGATGCGGTGGGGGGATGATCATTGGTGTTCCAGAAGCTGGAGAAAAGTTGTTGTCAAGGCCGTAAGCAAGTGCATACCAGCCAGCAAGAAATACGATGAGCACCACACCGGGCCCGAAATAACGTCTAGTAATTGCTTTCATGAATTCTGCAACTGTCTGAGGTGTCGAGCGATTGTTCCGCAACATTCGGCAAAATCGGGTTGGTATCTGATCTCGGGTGACCGTGGATAGTCGAAAGGGATTTCGATGATGTGTGCGATGGATGCTGGTCTTGCACTCATAATGATCACCCGTTGCGAGAGGTACACGGCTTCAGATATCGAATGGGTGACGAAAACGGCCGCAAATTTGGCAGAGGCAAACAATGCCAGCACGTCGTCGTTGAGTTGTTCACGAGCGAACTCGTCAACAGCGGCAAATGGTTCATCAAACAAAAACAGTTTTGGTTGGGTCACTAGAGACCGAGCGAGTGACACGCGCATTTTCATGCCACCCGAAAGTTGTCGAGGGTATTTGTTTGCACTGTCGGCCAAGCCGACAGATGACAGAGCATTGAGTGCGAGTTCGCGTCGCTCGGAGGCATTGACGCCACGCAATTCGAGCAACGTTTCTACGTTGCGAAGTGCAGTTCGCCATGGAAGCAATGTTGCATCTTGAAAGACGAAACCTACATCGTTGGAAGGTGTATTGAGTTGACCGCTTGTTGGCTTTTGCAGACCACTCAACACGCGCAGCAGCGTCGACTTGCCACAACCACTTGGCCCGACTACTGAGACAAATTCGTGATCGCCGATCTCAATTGAGACATTGCGCAAGACTTCGGTCGAGTCGGGGAATGACAGACAAATACCATCGGCAGATATCGACGGGGTACCCGAACGATGCGCGAAGTGTTCAGGAGTGGTGGAGTTCACCGAAGCGTCGGCTAAGCCGCATCCTCGTAGGGGTCACACAAATAATCTAATAGTGCTGATTAGACAATTGGTGATTTCCAGAGCCCTTTTCGCAACAAAATATCTTTGAGGACTGCAGGTTTGTCGGTCATGATCCCGTCAACACCCAGTTCGATGAGATGTTCCATCTCGCTTGGATCGTCGATCGTCCATACATGCACATGCAGACCGGCTTCATGAGCGTCGTCAACAAGACGTCTGTCAGTCAGGGTGATCGGCCCTTGCTTCATTGGAATCTGGGCGGCATGAGCGCCATCAAAGGGTTTGGTCATTCCCATCCAACTACGTACACGCAACAGTGCAACTTGCTTAGGACCAAGCGATGTGCACAACGATGCACCGAAGGTGGCTCTTAACTGTGTGAGCCGCTTGTCGCTAAATGATCCGACACAAACTTTGTCGAGCACACCTGAACTTTGTAGTGCATTAATGAGCGGTTGCATCGCAGCATCAGACTTGCAATCAATGTTGATCCGAGCTGTTGGCCAAGCGTCAAAGATGTCTTGCAGCAACGGAATAGGTTCTTTACCATCAACGCGGGCCAACTTCACATCGGCGTAGTCGAGCTCGCTGATTTTTCCAGGAATTCCGCATGTACGCAGCAGGTCATCGTCATGGAAAGCAAGGAGCATGCCGTCGCGAGTTGCATGCACATCGGTTTCCAAATATTGATAGCCGAGTTCTATCGCGCGCGCAAAAGCTGGCATCGTGTTTTCTGGCGCATCACTGGCACCACCTCGATGAGCAAAGGGTATGGGGAGGTGTGTTGCGAGATACGGATGGGACATAACGAATTATCTACTTAGATGCTTCGTCCGGCTGCCGCCCAGTATTCATCTTTAAGCAGTCGCTTATAGAGTTTGCCGGTCGGATGTCGCGGTAGTTCTGCTCGAAAGTCAATCGACTTTGGACACTTAAATGAGGCAAGTGAAGCTCTGCAATGGGCAATAAGTTTTTGTTCGAGCGCTTTTGCCTCAGACTCTGAAGTTGGCATCGTCGCGGGTTGAACAACGGCCTTCACTTCTTCACCAAACTCATCGTTTGGAACTCCGAATACTGCGACATCGGCAACATCTGGATGGGAGACCAAGACGTTCTCGGCTTCTTGTGGGTAGATGTTGACCCCGCCAGCAATGATCATGAAGGCCTTGCGGTCGGTGAGATAAAGATAGCTTTCGTCGTCCAAGTAGCCAATGTCGCCGAGTGTCGACCATCCACGGCCGAGGATGTCTTTTGATGCTTTCGTTTTCTCGGGATCGTTGTGGTATTCAAACTTTGCGGCTGATTCAAAATAGATAGTTCCGATCTGACCAACGGGGAGCTCGTTGCCTTCGTCGTCAAGAATGTGAATGACTCCCTGTAAAGATTGCCCAACCGTTCCTGGATGAGAGAGCCATTGCTCAGAGTTGCAGTAAACAAATCCGTTGCCTTCGCTGCCTGCATAATATTCGTGAACAATCGGGCCGAGCCACTCGATGGTTTGTTGTTTGATATCGACCGGGCAAGGCGCTGCTGCGTGGAATATGTGTGTCAGTGATGTCGTGTCGTATTGCTTTCGAACATCGTCAGGCAGTTTCAATAATCGAACAAACATCGTAGGAACAGTCTGAGAATGCGTTACGGAATACTGTTGAATGAGTTGCAAAAACTCTTGGGCGTCAAAATGTTCCATGATGATGGTCGTACCGCCCACTCGGTGGACTGCAAGATTCCAGCGCAAAGGAGCAGCGTGATAAAGCGGAGCAGGTGAAAGATAGATCGTGCTGTCATTCATTGAAAAGAGAAATTGCCCCAAAGACGTCACGCCATTGGGCGAGCCGAGAGGACTATTGCCAAGATTGAGAGCAACGCCTTTTGGTCGTCCAGTAGTGCCACTCGAGTACAACATGTCCGAACCGTCAACTCGGTCGTCAAGAGGAAGCGCTGATTGTTGTGCAACTACATCTTCGTAACTGTCGTATCCCACAACTGTTCCGTCGAGCATGAGGTGAAGATCAACCTGAGGTATCGAATCTGCAATCTCGACAGCCTGATCTGCTTTGTGAATACTGGTGATGAAGGCCTTGGCACTGCAGTCATTGATGATGTACGACAACTCATCGGAAGTCAGTCGACTTGAGCATGCTGTATAGATGAGCCCGGCATAATGACATCCCCAAATCACCTCAAAGAATCGAGGATGATTTTCTAAGCAAATCGCGATGTGATCGCCAGGCCGCAAACCATGGTGATACAACAACTGACTTAACCTGTTTGCCGAATCATCCAATTCTTTATACGTAATGACTTGTGAAGTCGAAGCCATGATGATGGCGGGTTTATCGGGTGTCGTGGTTGCGATTTGTCCAGGGAACACAGGCAAAATTTAGCCCAAAATTTGCACCAGGTAAGAATCGAACGCACCTGACTAGATTTGAATTGATCCAAAGGGGCAAACATGTCAAATTCAAACAGCCAGACACTGGCTGAAGAGCAGTTGATCAACGAAGCAATCACAGATCTACTCAACGCTTTTCCACCACGAGATACAAAACCAGCGGTATTTCTTGGCGAGCAATTTGATCGCGGACTTGCGTGGGTGCATTTTCCTGTCGGTGCTGGCGGACTCGGATTATCGCCGAAGCATCAAAAGATTGTGAGTGAAAAGTTGTCGGCAGCAGGTGGCCCAAATGCCTATGCAAGAAACCCAATTGGCTATGGGATGTGTGGGCCGACAGTTGTTGAGTGGGGCACACCTGAGCAAAAGAAGCGCTATCTGCGTCCACTGTTTACGGGCGAGGAGATTTGGTGTCAACTTTTTTCCGAACCTGGTTCGGGTTCAGATTTTGCAGGCCTCTCTGCCAAGGCAATTCGCGACGGTGAAGAGTGGTTGGTGAATGGACAAAAAGTGTGGACGACTTTGGCTCACTTATCGAAGTGGGGACTGCTGGTGGTGCGCACTGACCCGGAGGCCGTGAAACACGCCGGGATGACTGCAGTGGTGGTGGACATGCAGACTCCAGGTGTTGAAGTTCGACCACTGCGCCAGATGACAGGCGAAGCCGAATTTAACGAGGTGTATTTCACCGATGTTCGAGTACCCGTCTCAGAAACTTTGGGTGGCCCCGGTGACGGCTGGCGTGTGAGTTTGACAACGTTGATGAACGAACGAGTTGCGATTGGTGGTGCAGTACCTCCAAAAGCGTCTGGGCCAATTCGAGAAGCAATGAAGATTTGGGAAAGTCGCGCATTTGAAGATCGCGATGCAGCCACTCGCGACAAATTGACACGGTTGTGGATTCGAGCTGAAGTTTTGCGCTTAACCAATATTCGAGCGGGACAAAATCGAAAGCTCGGTGTGCCAGGACCAGAGGGTGCAATCGGGAAAATGGCTAGCGCAGACTTGAATAAGGAAACGTACGAGTTTTGCATCGAGCTAATGGGTGCAAATGGAATGTTGTATGGAAGTTACGCAATGGTGCGTCCTGAAACGGCTATGAGTTTTGATTCAGTACCGAAGGCTTTTTTGCGAGCGCGTGCAAACAGCATCGAAGGCGGCACCAGTGAAGTGATGAAAAACATTCTCGGTGAGCGAATACTCGGGCTGCCGGGAGATGTGCGGGTTGATAGGGAAATGCCGTGGAGCAAAGTTCCACGCAACTAGTTGTCTGAAGCGGCTTGATCGATGCGCTAGGCAGTGAGTTGTGTCAAGACTTCGCTGGCACTGACCGAACGGTCGTCAAGGTGTTGACCAAGCAGAAAGTTTCCACCGATCATCACTGTTGCTGACTGTTCGATTGCGTGCTGCAATTGTCGAATATTTCGCGGAGGAGGAAAGTATTCGTCTTCGGTGGTGAGTCGAACTTCTTTGACCCCGAGTCGTGGCGAGAGCCGATCGACCACTGCCATAACAAGTTCCTCTGGTGCCGAAGCGCCAGCAGTTACTCCGACTGTGCCTGTGAGTCCTAGCGGAATTTCGTTCGCCGAATTGATGCGCAGAACTGTCTTGCAGTTCATTGATCGTGCGAGCTTCTCGAGTGCAAGTGTGTTGGATGAATTTGAAGAGCCGATGATGATCACCGCATCGCACTCTTGCACTATTTGCATCAATGCAGTCTGACGATTTGTCGTGGCAAAACACAGATCGCTTTTGCCTGGTTGCCACACTTGAGGAAATCGCACCTTGACTGCTTGTGCTACTTCTTGCCAATCGCGATGCGAGAGAGTTGTTTGCGCAAGCAAAGCCAAAGGCTCAGTCGTTTCAGGTAGCGATGCAACATCCTCAATATGCTCGACCCTCGTCGTTGCATCAGGAGCGACCGCCATCGTTCCTACTGCTTCTTCGTGTCCTTCGTGACCGATATATACGATTTTGTAACCCTTGTTTGCTCGAACGCGAAGCTCGTGGTGCACCTTGGTGACAAGGGGACACACCGAGTCGACGACGTAGCCTCCTCGTGCAATGGCATTGGCAACGACTTCTGGAGCAGAACCATGTGCAGAGAGCATGATTGGGCTGCCGATGGGAATCTCATCGATCTCGTTGACGAAGATAACTCCCTGGGCGATGAAGCGATCGACAACTGACTTGTTGTGCACAATTTCGTGGAAGCAATAGACAGGTGCGGGAAACGTGCGGACCATCCATGACAGTGCCTTGATCGCCATCTCCACTCCAGCACAAAAACCTCTTGGTGCCGCAAGTAGAACGCGATCAACCGAAGAGTGTTCACTGCTCGGTGATTGATGCAACAGACTCACGTCAATACTTTACTCCTCATCGTTCTGACGAAATCCGCTTGTAGAATGCATGCGTGACCGACCGATTGCCTACCGTAGTGATCGTTGGACGACCCAACGTTGGTAAGAGCACCCTCTTCAATCGTTTTTTAGGCGCTCAAGTAGCCATTGTTGAAGATCAGCCCGGCATTACCCGCGACCGCTTCGAGCGAGATGTTGAATGGATAGGTAAGAGATTTAGTGTGGTTGACACTGGTGGCTGGATGCCTGGCGGATCAGAGCTCGATACCAAAGTCAGTCGTCAAGTAGAAGAAGCTGCCCGTGCTGCTGATTTGGTGTTGTTTGTGGTTGACACGTGGGTTGGCGTTACACATGATGATGAACTGATTGCGGCTTGGCTACGAAAGTCTGATCGACCGGTACTAGTTGTGTCCAACAAGATCGATTCTGAACGTCGTGAAACTGATCGATGGGATTTTTTGTCACTTGGTTTTGGCGAGCCGATTGCAGTTTCAGCTCTACATGGTCGTAAATCAGGGGATCTGCTCGATGCGATATTGGAGAGAGTTGAAGCACTCGACCTCGAACCGGAGCCAGAGCTCGGAGACGCGATTCGCGCGCCAGGCATTCCTCGCGTTTCTATCGTCGGCCGACCAAATGTTGGTAAGAGCACGTTGTTTAACCGACTCGTGGGTGAGGATCGATCGATCACGCACGACATGCCCGGCACAACTCGCGACGCAATCGATACCCAGGTGGATACCGAAGACGGACCAATGGTGTTCGTCGACACCGCAGGTATGCGACGCAAAAGCAAAGTTGATGAGTCTGCTGAGTACTACTCATTTGTACGAGCTCTACGTGCCGTTGACGAGTCGGATGTGGCGTTGCTCGTTATTGATGCACATGACGGCATTACCAGTCAAGACCAACGCCTTGCAGAGCGGATCGACGCAGCTGGTTGTCCAGTGATTGTGATCTTGAACAAATGGGAAACGCTTGATGCCGAAGGTCGCGAACACATCGATAATGAGATGACACGCAAGCTGTACTTCATTGGCGACGCACCAGTATTGAAGGTCTCGGCTTTGACGGGCAAGGGTGTACATCGCTTGCTTCCAATTTTGCAGGAATGCATCGTGCATTATCACAAGCGAGTTCCAACACGAGATGTCAACAAGGTGATGGCCGAAGCTCAACAAAAGCAGCCAGCAGGTAGCGGTGCTCGAGTGCTGTATGCACTGCAGGGCGCAACCGACCCTCCAACGTTTACACTTTTCGTCAATCGTGAGTTGCCAGCACCATATTTGCGTTACCTAGAGCGTTGCATTAGAGAAAAATTCGAATTTGGATCCACGCCAATCAAGATGCGTGTGCGCAAGCGCTCAGAGTAAACACCATGCCGTGGTGTGAAGAATGTGCAAAGTATCTTGCACCTAGCGCTATGCAAGCAGATGGCTCATGTCCTGTGTGTTTGAAGCCAATTCAACTGCCAAATATTCACGGTGGCTTGACAGCCAGGAACATCAATATAAAGAAGCTCGCACAAAACGGTAGCGAAGAAGATGTGGATATTCCGTGGCACTTCAAGCTGCTTGTTGGTGCGTTGATTGTCTATCTCTCGTGGAGAGTTGTAGACCTTTTTCGCTAGGGTGACTTGTCAAGATGCGGGCTGTAGCGCAGCTTGGTTAGCGTGCTTGTCTGGGGGACAAGAGGTCGCGGGTTCAAATCCCGCCAGCCCGACTTAAAAGATCTTTCTGTAAAAAATGCGTTTAACTGTTCGACGCGTA
>CAXNIQ010000033.1:0-10034 GCA_964202465.1 Ilumatobacteraceae bacterium | reverse complement strand
AAACCATGATGCAGCAATTGGTGCTCCGGCCGAAATCATTTCTTCGGCAATGATCAAACGCTCAATGGCAGGGCGGCCGCCTCCGCCAAACTCGGTTGGCCATGTCATCCCTATCCATCCGAGTGCACCGAGTTCGGCCGAAAATTCTTTGGAGTAACCATTCATCCACGTGTCATTAAACCGGCCGTAACGTTTGGCAGCATCTTGGGCAATTTCGCGTGCGAGCGTGCGCAATGCAACGTGTTCGGGGGCCCACTCAAAATCCATTTTTATAATGGTAGGTGGTTGCAGTGCGTCATCGCCGTGTTGAAACAGCGCCAAGCCTGTGGCGACACTGCTGTGAGGTATTCTCTAGAAGTCGGATATAAGTTCCGGTCGCATTCGGATCAACAAGTTGGAGCCCCCTCATGGCCGCAAAAATCAAGGTTCTTAATCCCGTAGTCGAACTCGATGGCGACGAAATGACTCGTATCATGTGGAAGTTCATCAAAGATCGATTGATCTTGCCGTATCTCGACATCAACCTTGAGTACTACGACCTAGGAATTGAGCATCGCGATGCAACAAATGATCAGGTGACGATTGACTCAGCAAATGCAATCTTGAAGCACGGTGTAGGAATCAAGTGCGCGACTATCACTCCAGACGAAGCGCGCGTTGAAGAATTCAATTTGAAGCAGATGTGGAAGTCGCCAAACGGAACTATTCGCAACATTCTGGACGGCGTGGTGTTCCGTGAGCCAATTATTTGCAACAACATTCCCAAGTTGGTGCCGGGTTGGACAAAGCCGATTGTGATTGGGCGTCATGCACACGGAGATCAATACAAAGCCACCGACTTCCGTATTCCTGGTGAAGGCACCGTGACCATGACGTATGTGCCAAAAGATGGAAGCAAGCCGATTGAGATGAAGGTTGCCGACTTCACCGGTTCTGGCGTGGTGATGGGCATGTATAACTTTGACGAATCGATTCGCAATTTTGCACGAGCAACCATGAACTATTCGTTGCAGCGCAACTATCCATTGTTCCTCAGCACAAAGAACACAATCTTGAAGGCATACGACGGCAGATTCAAAGACTTGTTTGAAGAAGTTTTTGTTTCAGAATTCAAAACACAATTTGATGCAGCTGGTCTTACCTACGAGCACCGCCTGATCGACGACATGGTTGCATGCATGTTGAGGTGGGAAGGCGGCTATGTGTGGGCGTGCAAGAACTATGACGGCGACGTGCAGTCAGATATCGTCGCGCAGGGTTTTGGTTCGCTTGGTTTAATGACATCGGTACTGACAACGCCTGATGGTCGCGTAATGGAGTCGGAAGCCGCACACGGCACGGTGACTCGTCACTATCGTGATCATCAGGCTGGCAAAAAGACTTCGACCAACCCGATTGCATCAATCTTTGCGTGGACACGCGGATTGGAGCATCGTGGCAAACTCGACAACACACCGGCCGTTATTGACTTTGCTCGAAAAGTAGAAAAGGTGTGTGTAGAGGCTGTTGAAGCGGGCGAGATGACAAAAGACTTGTCGCTACTCGTCGGTGGCAACACAGCTCCATGGCAGACGACCGAAGAGTTTCTTGAGACTCTTGACCGCCGTCTTCAAAAGTCCATGGCGTAAATCGAATTATGCGCGCAGTTGTATTGCGAAGTCACGGTGGTGTCGAGGTATTGACATTTGAAGACATCGACGCACCTACTCCTGGCCCCGAAGAAGTGCTTGTGCGAGTACGTGCCACAAGTCTTAATCGCGCCGACTTGTTGCAGCGAATGGGCTTTTATCCAAACCCGTTTCCCGATACGCACGATGTGCCCGGAATGGAATTTTCTGGAACCGTGATTGGTCTTGGTTCACGAGTGCGCGCATGGAAATTGGGCGACGAGGTCATGGGAATAGTGAGTGGCGGTGCATATGCCGAACAGTTGGTGATTCATGAGCGTCAGGCAATGCGCATACCAGCAAATATTTCACTTGCTGATGCGGCTGCTATTCCCGAAGTTTTTATCACTGCATGGGATGCACTTGTCGTGCAAGGCGGATTGACAAACGGTCGTTGGGCACTTGTGCATGCAGCGGCTTCAGGTGTGGGAACCGCAGCGATACAGATTTGCAAGGCAATTGGCGCACGCGTGATTGCTACTTGCTCAACAAGCAAGGTGGATGCATGCAAGGAACTTGGCGCAGATGTAGTTGTTGACTACAAGACTGAAAATTTCGTGGATGCCGTGAAGGTGGCGACTGGTGGTCGTGGCGTAGACGCGGTGCTCGACGTGATCGGTGGCGACTATGTAGACCGCAATGTCGCATGTCTTGCCCTCAAGGGTCACATTGTGCAAGTGGGTGTCATGGCCGGCGGAAGCATCTCGTTCAATCTCGGTGCGATGATGGGCAAGCGCGCCAAATTATCGGGAACCGTTTTGCGCGCGCGTCCGCTTGAAGAAAAGATTGCCATTAGCCAGCGCTTTGCTAGCGAGGTCTTGCCATTGTTCGAGTCTGGGGCGATCAATCCAGTGATCGACAGGCGATATGCATTTGTGGACATTGCCCAAGGACATACGCACATGGAATCAAATGCCAACATTGGCAAAATCGTGATTGATATCAGCGCCAATTAGCGCTTGTTCATCTCCACATAATTGCGCTCATCGACGCCGGTGTACCACTGGCGAGGGCGGCTGATCTTTTGCTCTTTGTCTTTCAGTAACTCGGACATGTGTGCGAGCCAGCCAACCGTGCGAGGGATGGCAAACAGCACCGTAAACATCTCGACAGGGAAGCCAAGTGCTTGGTAAATCAGACCAGAGTAGAAGTCGACGTTTGGGTACAACTTGCGTGAGATGAAGTATTCGTCGTTGAGTGCGACTTCTTCGAGCTTGAGTGCCACATCAAGAAGTGGGTTTCTTCCCGTTACTTCAAAAACGTCGTACGCGGCCTTCTTGAGGATGGTCGCACGTGGATCAAAGTTTTTGTAGACGCGGTGACCAAAACCCATGAGCCGGTCATCGCCATTCTTTACTTGCTCAACAAAAGCAGAAACGTTTTTAACATCACCGATCTCGTTGAGCATGTGAATCACGGCTTCATTGGCGCCTCCATGCAGTGGGCCTGATAGCGCTGCAGCTGCCGCAGCTGTTGCAGAATATGGGTCGGCATTTGCCGAGGCAACTACGCGCATGGCTGTCGTGCCACAGTTTTGCTCGTGGTCTGCGTGCAAGATAAATAACACGTCCATGGCGCGAGCAAGTGCCGGATGCACTGTGTAGTCGTCACCAATGCGGTACATCATGTTGAGGAAGTTCTGCGCATATGACATCGAGTTATTTGGCAAAACGAAGGGCAAGCCAGATGAAAATCGGTAAGTCATTGCTGCAATGGTCGGTACTTTGGCAACAAGTCGAAGAATCTGCTTGTTGAGTACATCTTCGTCGAAAATATTTTTGGAATCGTCGTAGAAAGTGCCGAGAGCAGCAATAGCCGAAATAAACATTCCCATTGGATGTGCGTCGTAATGGAAGCCGTCGACAAAACGCTTGCGCATGTTTTCGTGAATCATCGTGTGATGAGTGACGTCAAAATTCCATTTCTCGGCTTGTTGGGTTGTTGGAAGTTCGCCGTTGAGCAGCAGGTAGGCAACTTCGAGGAAGGTTGATTTTTCGGCAAGCTGTTCGATTGGGTAGCCGCGATAACGCAAGACACCTGCTTCACCATCGAGGTAGGTGATGGATGATGCACACGCTGCTGTCGATAAAAATGCTGGGTCGTACATGCGCAGGTTTGGGTCGAGCTCACGTAGCGCCGACGAGGCAAAGACGCCATCTTTGACTTGAACAGTAACTTTCTTGCCTGTTCGGTCATCGATGATGGTGATTGTTTCAGCCATCTGGATTCCCTTCAATTTTGATGAGGAGCTTCCTGTCCTCAACTATGAGTTTAGCGGTTGCTTCGCTACAGGGGTGTGTTGTCGTGCTTGCGTGAAGGAAGTCGCTCGCGTTTATCGCGCAACATCGTAAATGCCGCCGAGATTTCACGTCGTGTTTCTGCCGGGTCAATCACTGCATCGATATAGCCGCGCTCGGCGGCAACATACGGGTTGAGCAGTCGCTCGGTGTAGTCGGCTTCAAAGGCTGCTCGTTCCTCGGGTGTTGCACGGCGTTGCAAAATCGCGGCAGCTTGTCCGGCGCCCATAACAGCAAGTTCGGCACTTGGCCACGCCATGCACAAATCGTTGCCCATGCCCTTGGAGTCCATCACGATGTAGGCGCCACCGTAACTCTTGCGCAAGATGACACAAACGCGGGGAACCGTGGCGCGAGCGTAGGCAAATACAAGTTGTCCTCCATGGCGGATCATTCCGCGCCACTCGAGATCTTTGCCAGGATAAAAACCAGGTGTGTCGACAAGTGTGAGTAGGGGAATATTGAATGCATCGCAGAATGAAACAAAGCGCGCGGCTTTTTGTGATGCGGGAATATCGAGTGTGCCAGCAAGGACCATTGGTTGATTGGCCACGACTCCGACTGATTCGCCACTGATGGTGATGAATGCGGTGATGACGTTGGCCGCCCAACGCTCGCGTATCTCAAACATGTCGCCGTCGTCGGCTATTGCTCGGATCACTTTACGCACGTCGTAACTGCCTGTCGCCGTGTCGGGAATGACTGTGCCGGCTTCTGGAGTAAGGCGATCGTCTGGGTCGTTTGTTGCAACGTGTGGAGCAACGCTGTCGACGTTGTCTGGAATGAATGACAAGAGTTGTTCGAGGGCGATGAGGGCACTGGCGACATCGTCTACAACCAAGCTTGCTACACCGCTTTGGCGAGAGTGAGCGTCGGTGCCACCCAGCTCTTCATTGGTCATGGTGATGCCGGTAAATTCGGCAACCATGGTGGGGCCAGACACAAATGCATATGAATCCTTAGTCATGATTACAAAGTCGCTCAGGCCGATGAGCAGTGCAGGCCCGCTCACGGCAGGACCAGTAACGATGGTGAAGATCGGGACAATGCCAGAGCACATTGCCACTCTGCGCGCAGCTTGACCCCAGCCAAACAACGCATCTATGCCACCCAAAATGTCTGCGCCAGACGACGCCATCGACAACACAAGTGGCAGCCGTTGATTGAGTGCAGTTGTGGCAGCATTGGCGATTACTCCAGAAGCCTCTGCCGAAAGCGCACCATAGTGAATGGTCGGATCTATTTCGACCCACACAACATTGCGTTGAGATTCGACGAGCAATCGAACGTCGGCGCTGACTGCACCCTTGACTGCTTTTTGTAGTTGAACCGAGGTTGAAACTTCGTTACTCAAACCAATCACGCCTTGACTGTAGGCGAAGATTGGCTGGGTGAAGCAAGAGTCGTGGTGACGCCTGGTTGGCGGCCACCGCTTTTTGCTACAACATTCTTGGTGACTTCGAGCGTGGCACGAGTTGACTTATTTGGAATTGGTCGGCGACGCGATGCCCAGCCGACCACTCGGCGGGGAAGCTCGGGAATTGCAACTCTCGCGAAGTCGCCCTTGAGCCATCCCGGAATTGCAGTGGCTGGCACAATCGCGGGACCAAATCCTTCGAACGCAAGCGATGTCAAGAGACGCACACCATCGATTTCCGCTTGAGGTATAAATGCGAGACGTTGTGTGCCTGCTGCACGATCAATGATTCGTCGAAGTGCGGTGTTGCGTGGCGCGAGCAGAAGTGGTTCGGTAACAAGTTCTGCAATGGCGATGGTCTCGAGCGAAGCCCAACGATGTTTTGCGTGCACGAGCAACACGAGGTCTTCAGAAAACAATGGTTCAAGAACGAGTTCGGGGTCGTCGACGGGAAAGTGAACGATGGCCGCGTCGAGTTCGCCACTGAGCACGCGAGGAATCAGAGTGGAGGTGCCACCTTCATGGATGATGGCGCGCACGAGCGGGTGTGCTTTTTTGAGAGCAGGAAGAAGGCGGGGCATCAGCCAACGACCGGTAGTTCCGATACATCCAAGCCGTGTTTCACCTTCAATTTCGGTGTCGCTCGAGTGAATGTCGGCTTCAATATCTTCGAGTTCGTGGATAATCCGCCGAGCGCGCTCGACGACCACAACACCTTCGTCGGTAAGCGCCCCACCATTGCGCTCGACGAGCACCACTCCGAGGTCTTTTTCGAGCCTAGAGATATGGGCCGAGACATTGCTTTGTACGGTTCCGAGTGCACGAGCAGCGCCTGAAAACGAGCCATGATCGGCAATTGCGATCAGACTGGCTAAGTGGCGGATCTCCATAAGCCACAGGATAGCCAAAAAGCGGCTCACCTATCTCAGAAATAGATAGGGGATATCATGTCGTTCGCCTTGCGTGCTTACCCATTAGTAAGCCATACTAGATGCATATCGCGGTGGGCTCCCCCCAGAGCCTGCCCGACAGAATCCATTACGTGGCTCCCCCGCCACAGGATTCTTAGGTTGAGAGGCCCCGCAGAAATGTGGGGCCTTTCCCATTTCTCGGGTGTGATTTAGTGGCAATTATTTTTTGAAGAGTAGTGACTTGACGGCCATCACTGCTGCAATAAAAATTGCAACTCCCAAAATGCGCACGCCGATACCTACCGAGAGAGTCGCGAGAATGATCCCAATACACATCACGGGAATCATCAACACAGTGGAAAATGCGCGAGCAATGATGTTGCGCGGAGGCTTGCGCCACAACACGACCGCAACTATTCCTGCAACAAGTGCAGAACCAAGAATGATCGCTACGAGACGAGCAAGACTCTCCACGCTCGAACAGTAGTTGATCTATTTTGTTTTTGCAGAAGCTTTTGCTGCTGCCTTGACCGCACTCTCTACTTTTTTGCGCACAACGTTGAGCGCGCTGCCGGCCTTAAACCACTCAACTTGCTCTTTGCTAAACGTGTGTAGAGCCTGAAACTCAATCTGGTCTCCGCCGCGCTGATTGAGGTAACAACGAACTGGCTGATCTGGCTTGGGTGGCATGTCGCGCACGGTAATCGTGTCGAGCTCGCTGATCATGTCGTACATAGCCGGGTCGGCAAATGTGAGTGGCACGATGCCTTGCTTTTTGAGATTGGTCTCGGCAATGCGCGCAAACGAGCGGGCAAAAATGACTGCGGCGCCGCGGTAGCGAGGCTCCATTGCAGCGTGCTCACGACTTGAGCCCTCTCCATAGTTTTGATCGCCGATAGCAGTCCATTGCACTGCGTTGTCGCCATAGTGGCGGGCAATTTCTGGGAAGGTGCGAGTTTGCCCATCGATCATGTCGATGCCTTCACCAACAACATCGTTGTATGCGTTGATAACACCGGCAAACAAGTTGCCACAAATGTTTTGTAGGTGCCCGCGATAGGTGAGCCACTTGCCAGCAGCCGAAATATGGTCGGTGGTGCATTTGCCTTTGGCTTTCATGAGAATGGGCATACCGAGGAAGTCGTTGCCATTCCACTTCTCGAATGGATCGAGTAACTGGAGACGGTCGCTAGTCGGGCTCACGTTTACTTCGATATCTGATCCATCGGCAGGTGGTGCAATAAACGTGTCCTTGCCTGCGTCGTAACCGGCCTTTGGCAACACTTCGCCTTGAGGAATCTCGAGCTTGACCTGGGTGCCATCAGGTGCGGTCAACGTTTCGGTCGTTGGATCAAAGTCGAGACGACCAGCAAGCGCGAGCGCAATGACCGTGTCGGGACTTGTCACAAAACTCAGTGTGTTGGCCGAGCCGTCGTTGCGCTTAGGAAAATTGCGGTTGAACGAGTTGACAATGGTGTTCGGTTTGCTCGTTACTTCTTTTGATCGGTCCCATTGGCCAATGCACGGACCACACGCGTTGGCCAAAACTGTTGCGCCAATTGCTTCGAGATCGGCGAGAAGTCCATCTCGTTCGATAGTCGCGCGGATTTGCTCTGAGCCTGGAGTGATCAGTAACTCAACTTTTGCTTTGAGACCGTGAGCACTTGCTTGACGTGCAACAGATGCTGCACGCGTGATGTCTTCGTATGAAGAGTTGGTGCAACTACCGATCAGGGCCGATGAGATCTCGAGTGGCCATTCGTTTGCTGTTGCAGCAGCGCCAATATCTTTGCCGATCTTGTGGGCGCGGTCTGGAGAGTGAGGGCCATTGATGAGGGGTCTCAGTGACGACAAATCGATCACGATGGTTTGGTCGTAGGTTGCATTGTCATCCGCGCGCAGGTTTGTAGCAACACTGTCAGCAGCCTTGGCGATGTCGGCGCGGCCTGTGGCCTGCAAGTAAGCCGACATGTTTGCGTCGTATGGAAACACCGAACACGTTGCGCCAATCTCGGCACCCATGTTGCAAATAGTTGCTTTGCCGGTTGCTGAAATGGTGTCGGCGCCATCTCCGAAGTATTCGACAATTGCGCCAGTGCCGCCTTCGACGGTGAGTACGCGTGCGACTTCAAGAATGACATCTTTCGGACTCGACCAACCAGAAAGTTTTCCGGTGAGTTTCACTCCAATTACTTTTGGCCAACGAACATTGAATGGGAAACCAGTCATCACGTCGACCGCATCAGCACCGCCGACTCCGATTGCAACCATGCCGAGGCCACCTGCGTTTGGTGTGTGGCTGTCGGTGCCGATCATCATTCCACCGGGGAAGGCATAGTGCTCGAGCACAACTTGGTGGATGATGCCGCTGCCTGGGCCCCAAAAGCCAATGCCATATTTTGCTGAAACACTTTGCAAGAAGTCATACACCTCTTTGTTGGTGTCGATTGCAACTCCCATGTCGATGCGCGCACCGACTTTTGCCGAAATTAAGTGATCGCAATGCACCGTTGAAGGCACAGCAGTAGTTGGAAGACCTGCAGTCATGAACTGCAATAGGGCCATCTGTGCTGTTGCATCTTGCATCGCAACTCGGTCGGGAGCGAAGTCTGCATAACTACGTCCTCGTTCCATTTCTTGTTTTTTTGGGTCTGAGAGATGATTGATCAAAATCTTTTCGGTGAGTGTGAGGTTGCGTCCGAGTCGTTTGCGTCCTATTGCCACGTTTTCTTCAAGTGATGCGTAGACGCTATTGACGAGTTCTATTGGGGTTCCTGCTGTTGCAGTCATGTCGATGGTCCTCTCAGTTTTTTGAATTGTGGCTTGCTTTTTGCGGCCATGTATACAAGTATAGTACAAGTGCGAAGCATTCGGTATCAAGTCATAGCAGCATCGCTGCGAGAGCGAATCAATGTGGGTCATTTTTTGGCTGGGCGATTACTGCCAAGTGAGTCAGAACTGAGCCGTGAATTTGCGGTCAGTCGAGTGACTGTGCGTAGGGCTCTCGAATTATTGCGCGAAGAAGGCATCGTCAGTGCGCGGCAAGGGTTTGGCTGGTTTGTGGCCAGCGATCCGGTATCGCAGACGCTCGGCAGATTGGGAACCATTGAGGAGCAAATGTCGGCTAGCGGCATGACACCAACTCGCCACATCATTGAGTTTGCATTTGAAAAGGCTTCACGCAATATTGCTAAAACACTCGACTGCGATCAGGTGCTGCGCGTCAAGCGCATCAACATGGCGGCCGACGAACCGTTTGCGGTCGTGACCGTGTGGTGTTCGTTTGAACTTGGCAAGCACTTGTCTCGTCACGACGTTGAGACAAATTCATTTTATGATTTGCTCAATGTGACGCTTGGTGGGGCGACACAAACAATTGGTGCAGATGCAGCAACTGCTGTTGAAGCAAGGTTGCTTGAAATTCCTGTTGGGTCACCTGTATTGCATTGTGATCGTGTCACAAAGAACGAGGAAGGACATGCAGTGCTGGTTTCGCATCACGTTTTTCCCGCACATCGCACAAACTTTGTTGTTGAGTTGCCGTCGGTGCCGGCTTCTATTTCGCCGACTGGTTTACGGCTCGTTGACTAATTCGTTACCACTTGTCCCAGTGCAGCACTTTTTCAAGTGGCAGACGATTGGCGGGTTTGAACTCGGTGCCGATGGTGTACGCAATTGGAAACAATCCGCCTTGCGTGATTTTGTCGTATGGAATACCGAGTAGCTCTGCAGCCTTTTTCTC
>CAXNIQ010000032.1:0-10576 GCA_964202465.1 Ilumatobacteraceae bacterium | reverse complement strand
TCGCTGCTGCGATTGCCACCATCGTCACAACAGCCACGAGTCCGAAACTTGACCACTTCAACTGCACAGCACGCCCTGGTGCCCGAGTGCCTGAATGGCTATTGCTATTGCTATGGATAGAGAGATCTGGAGGGGTCATAGTTTGGGGGGTGACACGGTGGCCCTGACTCGACCGGGGGGCGGTGGAGTTCACGGGGGCGAAAACTCGCCATATGTCAACTGTGTAACAGTTTATGTCATCTAACTGTAATATTTGGGGATCTCCTCAAACCCAAGTAGACATTGGGTATGACAGGGTCACTCACCGTTGCCGTAGTGCTTGCTGCAGGCAGTGGCGCCAGGTTTGCAGGATCGACCCACAAGCTCCTGAGCGAGGCTCAGGGACGCCCTGTGTATCACTGGGCAGTCGAGTCGGCCATTGAGGCAAGCATCGGACCAGTCGTTGTGGTGACGGGCAAAACGCCGCTTCCGCTCGATTTTGCGATGAGCTCGCAGGCCCATTCTTCGATTGATCTGTGGGGTCAGCCTCGCTCAATCGAGAACCCAAACTGGTCGACCGGCATGGCAAGTTCGGTGCAGTGCGCCATCGCTTATGCCGCATCGCTCGGTGCGCAATCAGTGGTGATCGGACTCGGGGATCAACCGTGTGTACCACCCAGCGCATGGCAACTCGTTGCCAGCAGCACTGCCCCACTTGCAGTTGCAACATACGACGCCAAGCGTGGCAACCCTGTCAAGTTGCATGCAGAAATGTGGTCTCTGTTGCCAACAAGCGGCGACGAAGGCGCGCGACATTTGCTGCGCTCTCATCGTGAACTTGTTGAAGAAGTATCCTGTTTAGGGTCGGCAATCGACATTGACACGATCGAAGACCTCGAACAAGCAAGCCAACTCATTATCAAATCTCGGAGAACTCACTAATGGATCTGAATCACGAATTCATTGTCAATGTGCCCGTCAACGACGCATGGGCTATTCTCACCGACCTCGAGCGCATCGCGCCCTGTCTGCCAGGCGCACAACTCACCGAAGTCGAAGGCGACACATACCGTGGTCAAGTCAAAGTCAAGGTTGGTCCGATTGTTGCTCAGTTCAAGGGCCAAGCAAGTTTTGTTACTCGTGACGACGCCGCACACAGAGCATCGCTTAAAGCAGAAGGCCGCGACACCACTGGCAAGGGCACCGCGTCAGCAACGATCACTGCCCAACTCACTGCAGTCACACCTACATCCACAAAATGTTCTGTTATTACCGACCTCACCATCTCGGGCAAAGTTGCACAATTTGGGCGAGGCGCACTTGCCGACGTGAGCGACAAATTGCTCGCCCAGTTTGCCGAAAATCTCAATCAGTTGATCACGAGCGCGCCGGCGCCAGCAGCGACTGCAACTACAACGACAACCACTACAAGCCCAGAAATTCGCAAGATTGAAAGTGTCGACGTTGCACCACTCGATTTACTTGGTACTGCAGGTGCACCGATCCTGAAACGCGCAATTCCCGCTGTCGTCGCGCTGATTGTGATTGTGATCGCAGCGATCAGAATTCTCTAAGCATGGATCCCGCCGACAAGGCCAGAGTCGGCGAGCTCTTAGGTCGTATTCCACAAGGCCAATTCGAGATTGTTGTGCGCACCAAGAGTGGCGACCCGGTGGTGTTGCGCAACGCGCCATTTCTCGACGACGGCACCCCGATGCCCACGCGCTACTGGCTCTTGGGCGAGCGCGAGACAGTGATTGTTGGGCGCCTCGAAGCAACTGGCGGAGTCAACCAAGCAGAAGCCGACATCGGCCCTGAGGCTCTTGCAGAAACGCACAGTCGTTACGCTGCCGAACGCGACGGCGCGATCGACCCTGACCACACTGGCCCTAGGCCTTTTGGTGGTGTTGGTGGCACACGCATTGGTGTCAAATGTTTGCATGCCCACTTTGGATGGTGGCTCGCGGGCGGTAATGACCCAGTAGGTCAATGGGTGGCCGACAAACTTTCGATCTCGCGCGATGAGTATGTCGTCACAGGCAATTCAGTCGCGCGACCTGTGTTCACTTCGCCAGTTGCAGCAATCGATATCGGCACCAACTCGACCAACTTATTGATTGTTGATCCAGTTGGCAACGAGATCGTGCGCGAAGTAAGCGTCACTCGGCTCGGTAGGGGCGTTGCAGCAACAGGCATGCTCGACGATGACGCGATTGGGGCAACCGTGCAGCAACTTGCGATCTATGCATCACTACTCAAACAACACAATGTCGAAACCTTCCGCGTCACCGCAACCGAAGCTTGTCGTCGAGCATCCAATGCACACATATTTCTCGACCAAGCCGAGACCGTCTTGGGCAAGCGCCCCGAAATCATCTCGGGCGTCGAAGAAGGACAACTCGCATATCGCGGAGCTCTCAGCAAACTCGGCCCGCACAATGGCACCACCGTCGTTGTCGACATTGGTGGTGGCTCAACCGAAGTCATGATCGGTGTCGGTAACGAGTTGCAACACACTGTCAGTTTTCCGTTTGGCGCGGTATTCCTTTTTGAAACAGAGTTGCACCGCGATCCACCTCGCCCAGAAGAACTCACAAACGCCATCGGTTTTGTAACCGACTTCATTGACGACTTGGTTCGATCAAATCCGCAGGTGCTCGACGCAACACGCGTTGTAGGCGTTGCCGGCACCATAGTGACTATCGCTGCTGTTGAATTGGGTATTGCGCGATTCGACCCTGTTGCTCTGCACGGCATGACCCTTACCCGCGATGCTGTCGAAGACGTATTTCGCACTCTTGCCACCGAGTCTTTGGCCGACCGCAAATCAAACCCCGGGCTTCCAGCCGAGCGCGCCGATGTCATTGTGGGCGGCTGTTGTGCGCTCGTTGGCATTATGCGCCGACTCCGACTGCCCTCAATCACGGTTTCTGTGCACAATTTGCTTGACGGCGCGGTGCAACACATACTGGATCCACAATGAGTTCTCCGTCAAGTCATCAGCTTCACCCCTCAAGCGTTGTTACCTCTAGCCCAGCGCCTTTGCGACTGTATGGCAAACGCATTGTTGTGCGGCCGCTCGTTGCCTCCGACTTTGAAGCATGGAGCGAAGTGCGCCATCGCAACGGAGAATGGTTGAGCAAATGGGAACCCATTAAATCGGCACATCTTCCAGACCCATCGACCAATCGAGACGCATTCAACAATCGTTGTATTGCGCGCGACCGAGAGCGACAATCTGGAGGCTCATACGCGTTCGGAATTTTTATTGACGGGTCTTTTGCTGGTGAAGTAAACATCAACAACGTCGTACGCAGCGCTATGCAATGCGGCACTATCGGTTATTGGATCGATGAGGCGCGCGCGGGCAATGCTTACATGTCGGAAGCAGTGCTTGTCGTTTCCAAATTTGCATTTGAAGAACTCAGTCTCCATCGCATAGAGATCTGCATCATCCCACGCAATCACAACAGCCGTCGTGTGATGGAAAAACTTGGTATCCGAGAAGAAGGCCTTGCCGAACGTTTTCTAGAAATCAATGGCGTGTGGGAAGACCACGTGCGCTACGGATTCACGACTGAAGAGTGGCAACAACAAAAATCTCAACTCACACAATCGTGGTTGCAGTAAAAACCAAAAGCTAGCGACCGAGATTTAGCTAGAGCGAGCTACGCAATATCGCGCAGATGTTCTATCGCGATTACTCGTTGCTTGCGCACTACCTTGCGTCGCTTCCAAGCTTTTGTCTTCCAATGCCTAATCGCCTGTTTGCGTGAATGCTCGATGCCAATTTCTGCATCATGATGATGCACTGGCTTCCATGCACGACCTGGCTCGATGACATCATCAGGCTCGACTCCGTGGCTCACCAAGTTGGTCACCAGATGCAATTCTGAGTTCACTCGGTGACGCTCGCTGTGAGCGTGTGCCCGAGTCTCAATTGTTGGTGGCAATACAACCTGCCGGTTTTTGTGACGCTTGCTCATTGCTTCCCCCGTCTTTCATATCTCTCGATACTGACGAATTCGACACTGCTAGCTCCCCTTACTTGCACCGTACACCTACGGCATACACCCGCGCTACTCAATATTTAAATGCACCAGATTGCGCCGTTGGGCGCCAGATTCTTGTTACTTTTTGGTGATCTTGGCTTGCAGCGCTGCCAGGCGTTCGGCAAACCAAGGCTGGCGGGTGCTCCACAATTGCGGGGTCAGTTCGCGCGCCACAGCCTCTGGGTGCGTGTGTACATCGGCCATGGCTGCAATTGTTTTTTTGGTTTCGATCACGAGTTCGCGCGGTGCACTTGCTGCCCGAGCAGCCAATTCCTGAGCGACTGTCAACAAATCAGCATCTTCAACACAGCGATAAGCCAGGCCGACCCGTTGTGCTTCGGCACCGTTGAGCACTTCGCCAAACAGCACTGCTGCTGCAGTCACTTGTGGTCCCACAATGCGTCGCAACATCCATGTGTGTCCGCCACCGGGGTGAATGCCCAGTTGTAAAAATCGAGTATCGAACTTTGCTCGTTTGGCAGCAATGCGCACATCGCAACCAAGCGCCAAGTTCATTCCGGCACCAACTGCTGCCCCGTTGACTGCTGCGATTGTTGGCAATGGGCTGCGCGCTATGCGCAAGAACCCTTCATAGATCACGCCAAGCGAATCGCCATCGGCTTCTGCCAAATTTCCAAGATTTGCTCCAGCACAAAATGCGGGGGCTGTTCCAGTCACCACAATTGCGCCGATTGCACTGTCGCCTTCAACGCGGTCCATCGCGGCGATGATCTCTGCAACCATCGGAGCCGTCATCGTGTTGCGTTCGTCTGGGTTGTTGAGCGTGATCGTTGCTACACCGTTTGCAATATCAAGTAAGACCAATGCCATGGCTCAAGGTTAGCGACTACTCTAAATACGCATGCTTGACCATGTCTTCACCGATGCAATAAGTGCCCTTCGCGATGCTTTTGGCAACGCATTTCTTGAGCGCCAAGCATTTGAAGAGCACTTGCAGTCCGACATCTTGCTTGGAGACTTAGTGTGGGAAACAAGTTATGGCTTGCCAGGCGAGGGTCAACCACCTCGCGTCGTTGCACACGTTACGTTCAATTGGCCTAGTCGCAGTGCCGCTGCATATCGCCGTTGGTATGTCGACGAGGTTCTCGACCACAATCCGTCCATCGAAATCGAAGTTGTGTTTCGCATCCAGCGACTTGCCGAGCAGCCAGACCCTTCGGTAGTCGATGATGTGGCTGTGATGTTTAGCCCCGTTGTTGGCAACGGCAAACTCGAACGTGACAACATCACGATCGAAATGAGTCACCCAACAACGAGCGACACCACCGACTTTGCGCTCGAAATTACTTACGAGGGCGAATACGAGTTGGCAGAAGAAACTTTGCAAGATGGCACGAGCGCGGTGTTGGATGAACACTTTGGCGCCCTCGGACATTGGGTTGCCTCAACGCTGATCAATCTTGGAGACCTCAAGTTGCAGTTTTTGCCAGCCGACGAAGAATCCTAAAATTATTTAGCGGTTGCGCTCGGCAACAGCATGCACTTCAATGCCGCCGCGCGGACGCTGCGTCAACTCAACTTTGACCCACATTGGCTTGACAGTGGTCATCACTTCATTGGCAATCTCTGCGGCAAGCGCCTCAGCAAATACGGCCATGTCGCGAAAGCGCCACAGATACAACTTGAGTGACTTCGACTCGATGCATAGTTGATCAGGTTTAAATTCGATTGTTACGTGTGACAAGTCTGGTTGCGAAGTGACAGGGCAAATCGATGTCACTTCGTCAGTCGTAAACCGCACCAACGTCACGTGGGATGGTGCTGGAAACACTTCTACGTGGTCAATGGCATGACGAATAGTTGAGCCTAGAACAGTGAGATTTTCGTGCGAATCAGTTGCCATGCGTATCAGCGTAGGTGGTTTGGAATCAGGCTGCTCAACTGCACCAATGGGCGCGGACCGACATGCGTAATTACTTCTGACGCCGAGAGCGAACCGAGCCTTCCGCAGTCTTCAATCTTCATGCCCCGCGTAAAGCCAAACAAAAATCCAGCCGCGTACATGTCGCCAGCACCCGTTGCATCGACCACATGGTCAACCGGCTCAGGCTCAATGTGCACGATGTCATCACCGTTGATCACGATCGAACCTCGCTTGTCGCGCGTCACTGCAGCAAATTCGCAGTCGTGGCGCAACTTGCCAAGCGCTTCTTCATACGAATTGGTTTGATACAACGACTGCAATTCAAGCTCATTGCAAAACAAAATGTCGATGTCGTTCTTGATGAGCGCCATGAAGTCTTCACGGTGGCGATCCACACAAAATGAATCTGAAAGCGTCAGCGAAACTTTGCGACCAGCCTCGTGCGCATATTTTGAAGCGGTACGAAAAGCTTCTTTTGCATGGTCGCGATCAAACAAATAACCCTCGAGAAACAACACGGCGCCAGACGCAACTGCGTCGCGCGAAATATCTGCTGGGTCGAGCAAACTCGCAGCGCCCAAAAAAGTGCTCATTGAGCGTTGTCCGTCTGGGGTAACCGCAATGATGCAACGACCAGTTGGTTCGGTTGTTGATGTGATTCCTGGATGAAACCCAACACCAACTTCACTCATGTCGTTCCCAAACACTTGACCTAATTCATCGTTGGCAATTTTGCCGATAAATCCTGCCTGCCCGCCAAGACTCGCAAGCCCGTACGCAGTGTTGGCTGCCGAGCCACCACTCGTTTGGGTTGGTTTTGTAATACGTGAATAGAGGTGCGCAGATCGATCTGCGTCAACCAATGTCATCGAACCTTTGACGACTTGCTCAACTTCGAGAAACTGATCTTCGACTGCAGCGATCACATCCACCAATGCGTTTCCGATAGCAACGGCGTCGTAACACACCCCGTCGTCACGGGTCAGATCAATTGGTGGCACGTGGCAAGACTCTAGTTCATCAAGCAACTACCGTGCATATGTGAATTTGAGTTGGCTTTCCGTGCCCGCAAGTGCCTCCGCCGACGGCCGAATGCTGATCGGCACTCGAGGTATTCGCGGGTTTGTCGATGGCATGGTGTATGTGATGTTGCCGGCATACCTATTGGCACTTGGTTTCAGCGGTGTGCAGATCGGAGCAGTAATCACCGCGTCGCTGCTTGGATCTGCCGTTTTCACTATCGGCGCAGGCCTCATTGCCCACCGACTCGCCCCTGCTCGATTGCTTGTCTATGCCTCATTCATCATGATTGCAACCGGCTTTGCATTTGGTGTTTCAACAAGCTTCATTGCACTTCTCGTTATTGGATTCTTGGGCACGATGAATCCTTCTGCTGGTGACGTGAGTATGTTTTTGCCACTTGAACAATCGTCAATCTCACAGTCGGTTGTAGATACCGAACGCACTGCCATGTTTGCTTTGTACAACCTCAGCGGCGGCCTCATTGGGTCGATTGGTGCATTGTGCGCCGGTATTCCACTGTGGATTGCATTGCGCTACAACCACAGTTCGCTCACCGGATACAGATCTACGTTCATGATCTATGCGCTTGCTGGCGTTGTTGTGCTGTTTATATATCAACGATTGTCTAGCCACGCCAATACTCATTCCACCAACGTGCGTCATGCTCTCAACGAGTCACGCAGCGTCGTTTTCAAACTTGCAGCACTGTTTAGCCTCGACTCACTGGGTGGCGGGTTTGCCACACAAGCAATTTTTGCATTGTGGGTTTTTCACAAATTTGATCTTGCGGTCAGCACGTTGGGTGCAGTCTTTTTTGCAAGTGGTGTGCTCGCTGCATTTTCTTCATTGCTCTCCGTGAACATCGCTAAGCGCATTGGTCTTGTGCGCACCATGGTCTTCACACATATTCCAGCAAGCTTGTTGCTCATCGGTGTTGTGTTTATGCCAAATGTTTGGCTTGCAATGACGCTGTTTATTTTGCGCGGCCTGCTTTCACAAATGGATGTGCCAGTACGTCAGAGCTACGTCATGGCAGTTGTTACGCCTGCAGAGCGTGCAGCAGCAGCCAGCATCACCAATGTGCCGCGTAGTCTTGCAACAGCGCTCCCGCCAATTGCAGCCGGTTGGATGCTCGATCAATCCAATTTTGGGTGGCCGCTGCTTGCATGTGCAGCGCTCAAGATCATCTATGACTTGTTGTTACTGGCTCAGTTTCGACATATTCGACCACCCGAAGAGCAATAACTAGCGCTTTGTAGGTACCAAAGTTCCAGCAATAATTTGTTGCTGCAAGTCGCGCTTCAAAAACTTGCCTGCAGCGTTGCGCGGCAATGGCTCGTTAATGATCACTACTTGAGTAGGAATCTTGAACTTGGAAATTTTGTTGTCAAGAAATGCCCACAAATCATCGGCAGTAATGATCATGTCGTCGTTTGGATAGATGGCAACAGCCACTTCTTCGCCAAGCCGTTCGTGCGGCACGCCAAACACTGCAGCCTCATGAATGGCAGGGTGCTCATAGATGGCGCGCTCAACTTCCACACCATAAATGTTTTCACCTGCGCGCAAAATCATGTCCTTTACGCGGTCGTGCACGTATACAAAACCTTCTTCGTCTACACGACCAATGTCGCCTGAGCGCAACCATCCATCAACAATTGTTTCCTTGGTTGCATCTGGACGATTCCAATATCCACGAATCAACATTGGTCCGAAGAACCAAATTTCTCCTGCTTCACCAACGGGCAATGAATTCAGTTGTTCATCACGAATTTCGACGCGCATTGGCGACACCGCTCGCCCAGTCGAAGTTGGGTGGGCCAAATAATCAGATCCAACAATGCCCGGGCCAAATGCATTGGTCTCGGTCATGCCATAACCCAATTGGGGGCTTCCATTTTTGACTTTGTCGTTGACTTTGCCAACGAGAGCGGTTGGCGATGGCGCTCCGCCGCCGCCCACTGCGCGCAGGCTTGACGAGTCGTATTTGTCGAACGCAGGCGAGTTGACCAAGTCCCAACTCTGAGTTGGCACACCAACGAAGTTAGTGATCTGCTCACGCTCGATCATCTCGAGAGCCTTCTCGGCATCCCATTTGTACATGATTGCGAGTTTGAGACCAGCAATAAAGCAACTCATCATCACAGGTACACAACCGGTGACGTGAAAGAGCGGCACGATCAAAATAAACGATGTAGGGATCTCGGGACCATCGACATCTTTCATCTTTGTGCCAGCCAAAGTCAATACAGCATTGCGCGCAGAGAACGCCATCAGCGACGAAATAATTGCCCGATGCGTAGACACTGCACCCTTTGGCCGGCCAGTTGTTCCCGAGGTGTACAAAATCGTTGCGTCGTCGTCAGCATCGATCTCTGCACCTGGGTGAGCATCGCCCAAAGGTAATACGTCTTCCCACTTGTCGACACCAGCAGGCAGCGGCTTGTCGGCGCGCACCACAAGCACCTTGATGCCGTGCTTGGCACATGTTGCAGCGCCAATGTCGTATCGCTCTTGATCGCAGATGTATACGGTTGCGCCAGAATCTTCGAGAGCAAAATTCATCTCATCTTCTGTCCACCACGAGTTCATCGACACGTTGACCGCACCAGCCGAAATAATTGCGGCAAACGAGATCACCCATTCCGGGTAGTTGCGCATCGCAACCGCCACGCGGTCACGCTTCTTTACCCCGTATGTATTGACGAGTAGCGATGCGAGCGCATCTACATGCTGCATTGTTTTGGCAAAACTCCATGTCTCGCCTTCGTACACTAAAAACGTTTTGTCACCATGGCCACGTGCGCCTGCAAAAACCTGACCGAGGTGCTGCGGTGCATTCTTAAAAATTTGAGTTTTGACACCCATCACTTCGGCGTCGATCAGTTCAAATATTTGTCCTGGTGCTGTTACCGCTGCGTTCGCTTCCGTCCAACTCAATGTCACGTAGTGCTCCCCTAGTTATGTTGCTTCGCCGTTGGCGTGGAGCTGAGGGGAATTGAACCCCTGGCCTGTACATTGCGAACGTACCGCTCTGCCAACTGAGCTACAGCCCCTATATGTTGAGCAAACCCTAGCGGGCAGCGGCTTTAGGCGACGCGTCGAAACTGACTCAGGTACCGCTCGTTTTCGCGCTTGATGCGCAACTGCACCAACACGTAGCAGTAACCGCACAAGGCGAGCAGGCTCACGGTAAACAGATAAACAAAGGCGGTCGACCCAGTGGTGAATGCCAAGAACAATGAGATTCCAACAACAACTGCCATGCCAACCACCAAGTTTTGGCGGCGCTGGCGAACCATGGCCTGTGGGGTCAGCAGTGCTGGAGCTCGGTGGTGACGCACGCCCTGCGGACGAATGAGCGCACCCGTGAGGTTGCTTAATGCGCCTTGCTGCGGGCGCGATGTGCGAGCAGTGGCACTGCGATATTGCTGCGACGGGGCAAGTGGGCGCGCCATGTTGCGCAACTGACCCTGCTGGCTGCGGCCGCCCGACGACTCGAGCGAATTGAGTTGGCGACGGAAGTTGCTCACCGAACTGGATGGGCTGCCGTGCAACTTGGCTCGAACCATTGGAGGAAGTAACACTGCCAGCCATGCTGCGCCGACGATGATCAAAATCAATTTGCTCATGAGTA
>CAXNIQ010000031.1:0-10632 GCA_964202465.1 Ilumatobacteraceae bacterium | reverse complement strand
CTACGCAAGTTCGTAAAGAATCCAATAATCATGGGAGCATGTCGCGATCTTGTCGGGCCCAACGTGCGCATGTATCACGATCAAACCGTTTATAAACAAATTGAAAAACCACGTCGGTTTCCGTGGCATCAAGATAACGGCTACCTGTTTGTTACACCCCAGCACTACCTCACTTGTTGGATCTCACTCAATGGCGCGACCATTGAAAATGGTTGCCCTCAAGTCGTGGCCGGGTTGCATAAGCAAGGCACCATGTCGCATTACATAGTGCCGACACTTGGATTCGAGTGTTTCGAGTCGCCCCCCTATGCGCCAGTTATTGCCGAAGTTACTGCTGGTGGCGCGGTGTTCTTTTCATCTCTCGCCCCACACCTCACCGGACCAAATACCTCAAATGGAGTGCGCAAGGCATACATCGTGCAATACGCGCAAAGTGACGCTGTTGTTTTGGAAGGCAACGTCAACGAAGGCAGCCCGTCTGGATCACACCCGATTGCCGATGAGCCGCGTGGCCTACCCGTGCTTCACGATGGCGTCATCTGCTCCGACTAAAGCGTAATTATTGAAGCGTTTAGGGCAGGGCGACAATGGCTTCGTGCTCAAGCGAAGCAACTACTTGACCGTCAACGACAATGTGCACATCAAGCACGGCGCGTTCGCCGTGCGACTCAAAGCGCTTCACAACAACTGAACGCAACTCTGCAGTTGCACCTACCGCCGCGGTTGCATGGTGCCGAATGATGCTGCGCATGTGCACCCAACTGCCACGCGCAACAGAGTTGTAGACAATGTCATTGGCCAAGGCTGGCCAGACTGCGGGGTGCACTAGCCCACGGTCGGCAAAAAATGACAAGTCATCACCAGCGCGCGAGCCATAGTCGCAACTAAACGTATCGATTAGTTGAAATTCTTTCGATGGCAAAACTTCGCCATCTCGCAATGGCTTTACTTCCCCGCCATCTCGTACTGCACGAAAGATCGCTCGCGGCTGCTCAGGTTCGCTCGTGATTGCTTCAACTAGAACTGCATTGTCTTCGAAGACTGGCACACATCGCAAAATATCTTGATCGAACACAGGTCGACGAAAACGAATTTCACCTCCGCCGCGTGCAAGCCAATCTTGGCCCCATGCAACAATCAGTGGATGGGTCATGTACGCATATGTTGTTACTCCGGCAACGAGCGCACGTGGAAAACCCGCCGCTTGCGCACCTGCATCAGTGTGAATCGGATTACGCGCGTGCTCTGGCAAGTTTTGCGCCTTGATTGACCACTCAACTGGTTGCTGAGCGTCACTCATTTAGAAGTACTCATGTGCGAGTGCTCACGTATTTGACGCGTCGAAGATTCCTTGAATTGCCGAGTTGAGCAATGCATCAAACTCCGCATCAGACTGCTTGGCCGACAACCCTTCTGTCAATGCGCGAGAGAAGCTAGCAATCACGCCAGCATTCTTTGCCAACTGTTTGTTGGCATCTTCACGGCTGTAGCCACCCGACAACGCCACTACTCGAACGACCCGTGGATGCTTCACTAACTCGGCAAAGAACCCATCGTGGTTTGGCAAGGTGAGTTTGAGCATTACGTTTTGATCGGCGCTCAACTTGTTCAGTTCTGACAAAATAGCAGCCTTCAACAACACCTCGGCCTCGGCCTTTTGTGGGCTATTGATGTCAACTTCAGGCTCAATGATTGGAACGAGTCCGGCGGCGATGATCTGCTTGCCAACTTCAAATTGCTGACGAATGACATCATTGATGCCCTTTTCATTTGCCAACTTGATGACCGAACGCATCTTGGTGCCAAACACACCGTGCTTCTTGGCCTTTGCCAACAACCCATCCAATTCAGGCATCGGTTTCATCACTTGCACACCGTCTTGGTCGTCAGCCAAACCTTTATCAATCTTGAGGAAAGGTACGACGCCCTTGTTTTCCCACAAAAATTCGGCAGCGCCCTTGCCGTCAATTGAGCGGTCCATGGTCATCTCAAACAAGATTGCACCGAGCACTCGCTCGCCAGAAAATGCCGAACTCTTGATGATGCGTGAACGCATGGCATGAATAAGGTCAAACATCTGCTCGTCACCCGAATATTCCGATTCATCGACACCGTAGAGCTTGAGAGCCTTTGGGGTACTACCACCGCTCTGATCGAGGGCCGCAATAAAACCCTTGCCGCTTTGCACTTTGGTCATCATGTCGTTGTTCATGTCCATGCTCCGTTTCGCTTATCTAACAGAGTAATTGCCCAGATCGGTCTTGCTGAAATCACGGTGCCCCTGATCGCCTCTGAGATGTAAGACTCTGCAGATGAACGCGCTGCGCACTGCATGGCACCCTGTTGCCTTCTCATGGGAGTTGAACACTGAACCAGTAGCCGCAACCCTGCTTGATACCCCACTTGTTCTCTGGCGAGACAGCAACGGCATCCCACACGCATCAAACGATATTTGCATTCATCGTGGCACAGCGCTTTCTGGCGGCTGCGTCAAGGGCGACAACATCATGTGCCCCTACCACGGCTGGCAGTTTGATTCGTCCGGCACCTGCGTGCACATTCCACAGCTTGAAGACCCAACGCGCGTTCCACCAAAAGCAAAAGTGCCCGCCTACCAGTGCGTTGAGCGCAATGACATGGTGTGGGTAGCGCTCGATGCTCCCAAGTTTGAGATTCCGCGCATCGACGAGATTACTGATCCAAATTGGAAGTGGGTCAACTGCGGACCATTTGAGTGGAACGCAGGTTCATCTCGCCAACTCGAGAACTTTACCGACTTCGGTCACTTTCCTTGGGTGCACCCCGGTTTGCTCGGCGACCCAAGTCGCCCGGTTGTCCCAGACTGCGAAGTGAACACAACCGACCACATTGTGCACTACAACATCGTGCGCCCCGAAGCGCCGAATAGCGATGACTTTCCGATTTTTGCTAATTCGAATACGACCGCCCCGATGCGCACCTCTCGATACGAGATTCATGCACCGTTCACGTTGTTACTTCGTCTCGGCTGGGGCGGCGCAGAAGGAATGATCTACTTCTTTGTCTCGCAGCCCGTTGACAACGAACACTCCCGCGGCTTTTTGACGATCGGTCGCAACTACAACTTTGATCAATCAGATTCAGTGATTCGAGATTTTGAAGATGTGATTTTTAATCAAGACAAAGTAATTGTCGAGTCGCAGCGACCAAAGTCGGTGCCGTTTGACATCACAAGCGAACTGCACATGAAATTTGATGGCGTCGCGCTTGCCTATCGCAAGATGATGACAGCAAACGGTTTCGCCGAATAGACAAATCGCGATTTAGGGCTCAACGATTGCAAAGCCTGTAACAAACTTTTCCAGGTTGCCGAAGATATTCAAGAGTGCTGCTGCGTCACCATCAACAGTGATCGTTCCCTCAGTCATTTCGTGAACAAATGTGGTGGCTTGGGTAATCACATCTATCAATGTTTCTCTTTTGATGTGAATAGTCGCATCAGCAGCATCGTCGTGACGTCCCTGTGTCGAAACAAGCGTTCTATTCGAGAGTGCCAATACCCACGACTGGTCTGGCGTTCCCACCATGTCGGTGAAGTTCCAATTGACCGTGGTGGATAAACCACCCACTTGTTCTTGTATCAACCGCACAGCCAACGTGTCAAACACCTGACCAATCGTCATCGCGCGCGTCATTCCGCGCGCACGTGCACCAATTTCTACTGGCGGTGGTGGCCCTTGGCGCAATTCTTGAGCGCCCATCAAATACGCATTGCGAAATGTTGCCGACTCTGCCTGGTACCCAAGTTGCTCGAGCGCGTCGGCTTGCAGTTCGCGGGCCTTGATATTGGTGGGGTCTGCAAACACCGCATGGTTAACGAGTTCTGCGACCCAGCGATAATCGCCACCATCAAACGACTTTTGTGCTGATGCCAGCAGTGCATCCATTCCACCGGCCAGATCGACGTAGCGCTTGCCAGCATCGGTTGGTTGCAACTTATTGAGGTTGGCCGGGTTGCCGTCATACCAGCTGAGATAGCGCTGATACACAGCCTTCGAGTTATGAACGAGGTCACCATAGAAACCACGAGTGTGTTCGTTGGCCAAAAACTCGTCGGGCATCTTCAAAAATTCAGCGATCTCGAGAGGCGTCATGCCTTGATTTGCGCAACGCATTGTCTGGTCATGTATCCAGCGATAGAGGTCACGCTGCAAGATGAGAAATTCGCGAACATCATCGGTCCCCCATCGAGGCCAGTTGTGTGATGTAAACAAAATCTTGGTGTCGGCACCAAACAACTCGATGCTCTCATTGATGTACTTCGACCACGTGAGCGCATTGCGCACTTGTGCACCCCGGATGGGCACGAGGTTGTGCATTGTGTGTGAGCAATTCTCCGCCATGCACAACCAACCAAAATCTGGAAAGAAGAAATTCATTTCGGCTGGAGCTTCTGTCTCGGGTGTCATCTGAAACACGATTCGTACGCCGTCAATGATCATTTGCTCACCAGTAAAGGTGATGTCGTGCGTTGGCGCCACCAATGAAGGCGCTGCTGTTGGCACCGAGTTTCCGAGCCCGCAATCAATATGACCTTCTGGGCTAGCTGGAAGAAGTGGGCCAAATTGATATGTCGCACGTCGGCCCATTGCCGGACCAGCAATGACGTTTTCGGCTATTGCCTCGTACAAAAAACCTTCAGGTGCAACCACTACACACTTGCCCGCATCTACATCGGCGCGCGTTGTTATACCGAGCACTCCACCAAAGTGATCGGCATGCGAATGCGTGTAGATCACTCCAGTGACGGGGCGCTCACCCACATGTTTATTGATCAATTCGAGTGATGCTCGGGCCGTGAAGTCGCTCGTGAGCGGATCGATGACCACCCAACCTTTGTCGCCACGAATAAACGTAATGTTAGAAATGTCGTATCCGCGCACCTGCCACACGCCGTTTGCAACCTCAAACAAACCGTGATGCGCGTTGAGCGTTGCATGACGCCACAAGTGGGGGTTTACGGTGTCTGGCGCGTCGCGACCATCGCGCAGAAAGTCGTATGCAGCAGTGTCGATTACTTTGCGACCCTTGTCGTCAACAATTTGATCTTGGGTGCGTGCTGCAATAAAACCGCGCGTGACGCGCGTCAGGTCTGCTGGGTCAAATACTCGACCACCCGTTGTTGAGTTGATGCGTTTGGTGAGATCTGTTGCTCGCTTGCTTGCGATCTGTTTGCTTGCCATCTCACAAGTATCTCGCTTCAGCCGCTCGGCAAGCGAATCGCCCCGTATATACCAAAAGGGCTGTGGAGCGAAGTTGCCCTCGCTACACAGCCCCGAAGGGTATAACAATTAGCTGACGATGAGTGCAGTCACCATGTAGCGCATGCCTTGAGGTGTTTCGGCGTGCGTGAGGATGTGGCAGTGCCATGCCCATACACCCAAATCCTGTGGGGTGTAGACCACGGTCACGCGCTCGCCAGGTGCAATGCTGATCGTGTCAGCAAAGTATGGCGAATCAAGAACGTTGCCGTCTCGTGCCACGACAAAACCTGTTGGTTGGTGCAAGTGCATAGGGTGCGTCATGAAACCTTCGTTGTAGTAGTGCACAACCATGGTTTCGCCAACTTTGAGCGCGTATGGCGTCGTTGCAGGAAATGATTTGCCATTCAACGAGAGGCCAATGTTTCCGGCGTCGTTCAACACCATGACCACTTCTTGCTCTGCTTTGCCGTCGGTGTCTTTCGTGCGTCCATTGGCAGCCTTCATCGCGATGGTTTTCCAATCATCGATGATGATTGCACCAGCCATACCGTTTGGAATCTGCACCTGAGCATTGTGGTGCGAGTGGTACATACCAACCGCAGGACCGTTCGCAACGAATTCGTAGTTGAAGCTGGCGCCTGGATCAATTGGCTTTTGCGTGTAAGGGTCTACACCGTCCATCGCGTTTGGCACGCGAATGCCGTGCAAGTGCAATGAAGTGGATTCTGGAAGTTCATTCTTGTGAATGATGCGAACCTTGTCGCCCGAGTTCACATGGATGACTGGGCCAGGAACCGTGCCGTTGTACGTCCAAGCATCTACAAACTTGCCAACTTCAACTTCCCACTTCACAATTTTGGCGGTCAGAATAAATTCCTTGTAGCCGTCTGTCGACATGGTGTATTCGAGTTCTTGGTTGCCAATACCTTCTGTTTTGGCTGGATACGTCATCGCGACGTCTTCCATCGCCTTATCCATTTCCTGCCATGTCATTGCCGCCGTTGGCATCGTGTCAGTACTAGCCATTGCCGATGCGCCCTCGGCGACAGTCAGCGTGGCTTTCATACCGGAAGCCTCGTGACCTGCAACTTCACAAACTATTGCAACTTCACCAACTTCAAGTCCAGAAACAACTAGCTCTGCAGTCTCTCCAGACTTCAACATGATTGTGCGCTTGTCGAATGTCGGGATTACAAAGTTATGCTCGAGCGTGCCGCTGTTGACAACCTGAAAAGTCACTTCGCCAGGTGGCACCGTTGCTGGTGTCATGGTGACTGCAAACTCGGTGAGTCGTACCTGCACGATGGTGGCTACTGCCGCCGACGATGACGAACTCGAAGTTGATGAGCCACCGTCGTTGCTATTGATTGCCACGACTGCGACAACTCCCAACACGAGAGCCGCAATTGAAACGGCCACAAACATGAGACCGACCATTGATTTTGCTAGGAATGACTCGCTTTTCTGAGAAGTTGACCCTGATGGAGTATCTGACATGATGTTCGCCTTTCGTTGCGTGGCATCAGGTTATAAAAAGTTCCATCACACATGTACCTTTTCCGTGACGAGAAACAACAGATACTCCCATAAACACTGGCTCTTTTGCCGCTGTGACGACTTGCATTTACTAGCACCACTCCCGCCATACCAACAAGTAGTGACACCTAACACAACTTAGTGATGCCTAACAGCTAAAACGTTGCAAACACACCGTTCAATACGCGTAGTGCTTTTGGCGAGTCGATGATCAGCGCATCCAGCATATGCAATGAGATTTGGTCATCGCCAACGATCAATATTGACGGCGAATGAATTGCGACAGCAACTGTACAACTATCAATTTTTTGCCCACCTGCAGTCAGTAGCAATGGCCTATCTTCTGAACCATCACGTCGCATCAAATTCAACGCACGAACTGGGCCATCAATCAGGGTCGAAAACACCACATCATCTCCACGGAACTTCGTGACCGACCCGTTTTCGCATCGATGATCGATGCCGTTGATGTTGAGCATCACCCCATTGCCATCAGCAACACAGAATTCTCGAGTTACGCCGGCAAACGACGAAAACGGAACGTCGCAGGTGATGTCGGCGGTTGAAATACGCCATGTCCAGTCATCGGGAAGCGATCCATCACAGATTATTTCGTATTGCACCCCAAGTCCGTTGCGCCAGGGAACTCCGATTCTCTCGATCGCCCGCTGCACGATCACGGACAATACAGATTGCCCTTCGTTCGAAACACTTGAACTTCAGAAAGTTGCTTGGCAGAGATTCCAATGACCGTCTCGAGATCCCAGCCGCAGATCACGGTGCTGAGCATGTTGGCATTTGTAAAGTTCGCGCCAGCAATTACTGCGCCAGTGAAGTTGGCACTCGCCAGATTGGCTCCCGTGAAATCCGCACCGGTGACATCTGTGCGTATGAACTGAGTCTGTTTGAGGTTGGCCCTCACAAAGTGCGCACCAGCCAAGTTGGCAACACTGAAATCGGTGAATTCGAGCTTAAGCAGCGAATAGTCGACACCAACAAGGTAAGCAAACTGGCACTTCAGAGTAGTTATGCACATCAGATCGATAGTCGGCAAAGTGGTAGTTGTCTCAGGGACTGTTGTCTGCGGGACTGTTGTTTCAGGAATCGTTGAATCTGGGGTTGCCGGTGCTGATTCTGGAGGAGTCGAGTCGACCTCGACCAACGAATTTGTCACTGTGCTTGAAGCACTGGGTGTACTGCTCACCGCACAAGCTCCGAGTACAACCAAGCACATCAAAAACAGTGCACCCAATGGTCGCGAAAAAGAAACTTTGTTGCGTGCCATTGACAAATACTACGCCAAATATTGCTACTTTTAGAGACTCATGACTGCACCACAAAACCCCCAATGGGGTACCCCCGACATGGTCTCGCCACTTGCACGAGTGCTTGTGCGTACACCTACAACTCACGGAAAATTTGTTGAAGAAGGTTTCTGGCGCCAACCCGATACTTCGGCGCTACTCACTGAGCATAAATCATTTACCGAATTGCTTGAAAGTCTTGGTTGCACTGTTGATGTTGCGCCACCAGTCGACGGACTCGTCGATGCCGTCTACATGCATGACCCAATGATCATGACACCACACGGCGCGATCTTGCTGCGCATGGCAAAGCCAGTGCGCTCACCAGAGCCAGCCGAGTCTCGCCGAGATCTCGAGAGGCTTGGAGTGCCCATCTTGGGGCAACTCACCGACCCAGCATTTGCCGACGGTGGAGACAAAGTTTGGCTCGACGCAAAGACCCTGTTGATTGGTCACGGCTACCGCACCAATCAGGCGGGCATCGACCAAGTGCGCACCATGCTCGCACCACACGGTGTCGATGTTTTTTCGTTTGACCTTCCTCACTACGAAGGACCGAGTGCAGTACTTCACCTCATGAGCGTGCTCTCACCTATCGCACACGACAAAGCAGTTGTATACGAACCACTTGCCCCTGTGCGCTTGCTGCAATTTCTTGAATCACGCGGTATCTCATGGTTCAGCGTGAGCGAAAAAGAAATGCTGACCCAGGGCAGCAATATTTTGACAATTCGACCAAATGTTGTCGTGCTCGCTGCGGGCAACCCTGTTATTGAATCTCAGTTGCGTGCAGCAGGTGTTGAAGTGCACCTTTTTAATGGAGACAACGTGGCAGTCAAGGGCGACGGCGGTCCGACATGCCTTACCGCACCACTGCTTCGAGTAACAAGCAATGGCTGAGTTCTCTGGCAAAGTTGCGATAGTCACTGGTTCCACGAGCGGAATCGGCGAAGCAATCGCCCGCGCCCTGCACGCGCTCGGTGCATCAGTTGTCATCAACTCATCATCATCGGTTGAGGCTGGTCAACAGATCGCTACATCGCTGGGAGACAATGCCATCTACGTACAAGCCGACATCAGTGACAAGGCATCGGGTCAACGACTCATTGACGAAACGCTCAAACAGTTTGGCCAACTCGACATCTTGATCAACAACGCTGGATGGACAACACTCATCGCTCATCACGACCTTGATGCACTCACTGATGAAATCTTTCAAAAAACATTTGATGTCAACGTGACCGGAACCTGGATGCTCACTAAAGCCGCCATGGCGCATCTCAAGAAAAGTGACGACGGCAATGTTGTCAACATCACTTCTGTTGCTGGCGTACGACCAATTGGCAGTTCGATGGCTTATTCAATGACCAAGGCTGCGCTCAATCAAATGACAGTGTTGTTGGCAAAGTCATGTGGCCCAGTGCGTGTCAATGCGGTCGCACCTGGTCTTGTCGAAACTCCGTGGACAAAAGATTGGCAAAATCAACACGATGCAGTGAAAGCAGTTACCCCGCTTCACCGTTCGGCCACCATGGAAGATTGTGTGCAGGCAACACTCGGCTTGCTGCGCACGAAATATGCAACTGGACAAGTCTTTGTAGTTGACGGTGGTTTGACGCTAGTTATCTAGCGAGTTTTTACAACTCGCGAATGTGACGGCGCAAAAAGTCGAGTGCACTGATTACTGAAAGTTGACGCATCTGATCGCGCACAGCAGGTAAAGCAAAGGTTGCGGATGCGGTCGTGCCATCTGGCAAGCACACGCCAACGCACAAAGTTCCGGGCTTGACGCCTTCTTGCATTGCCGGCCCTGCGACACCCGTTAGTGCGAGTCCAACACTTGCGCCAAGCACTTTGCATGCACCGACCGCCATCTCAATCGCTGCTTCTTCATTAACGACCATGTCGCTTTGTACGCCAAGTACCGAATGCTTGACCTCGGTTGCATACGAAACCACGCCGCCACGAAACACTTCGCTAGCACCTTCAATGCCGGTGAGGCGTCCGGCAACGAGTCCGCCTGTTACCGACTCGGCAAGCCCAAGCGTGAGCCCACGCTCGCGCAACATTTGCAGCACTACCGACTCCATGGTGTCAGTGTCGATTCCAAACACGATGTCTCCAATGGCATCGCGCACGGTTTCTTCCCACTTGTCCAAGGTCGCAACCACTTCGGCTTGGGTGGAAGATTTAGCAGTCAGTCGAACTTTGATGCCTTCCCAGCCACTCGCCAAAAATGCAAGGGTCGGATTGCCAACACTCTCGAGTTGCTCGATCACTCCGAAGAGGCGCTCATTCAACCCACTCTCGCTCTCACCCCATGTGCGCAACACGCGACTCGCGATCACTGAAGCAGAACCAGAACGCATCAATAAGTCGGGCAAAATTGCGCGCTCAAACATCTCAAAGAGCTCGTACGGCACACCAGGCACTGCATAAATCACCTTGTCGCCAACCGGGCAGATCAGCCCTGGCGCAGTGCCACGCCGTTGCTCGATAATCGCGGCGCCCTTTGGCACCATTGCCTGGCGCATATTGATCTCGGGCAT
>CAXNIQ010000030.1:0-10699 GCA_964202465.1 Ilumatobacteraceae bacterium | reverse complement strand
AACATCACGCGTTCAGGGTGATCGGTAATCCAAAACTCTGGTGGTTCACCAGCCGTTAGGCCCATCTGAAAGTAGTTTGTGCCTGTTGCGCCGTCGGCCAACAACACTTTGCCAGTCGCCAGCAACTTTTCTAATGGACTCACGTGACTAACTTAGCCCATCACGTTTCCGGCGGTGACGCCTTGGGTGCGCAGTCTTGAGAATGCCGACAAATTGATTGCGTTGCCTGTGCTCTCGCCAACGAATTCGACTGGAGTCACGTCGTGATCAATGCCATTTTCCTGAGCTTCAACCAGCGCGCGAATGAACTTGCCTACGAGCGGTGCATTTTTGAATTGGTTGCCGCTAGTGCCACAAGCCATAAAGAACCCATTCAGACTCGACTTGTCGTACAACGGAATCCAGTCGTCGGTGACGTCGTACAACGCTCCGATACCGAGCAACTTGAGGGGCACACCAAAGTCGGGCAACCGGCGTGCAAGCCGCAACATCACTCGCTCAAAAAACTCGACAGTGACCGAGTCGTTCCAGTCATCTGCGTCATCAATGAAGTGCAACTCATCGCAAGCCGGTTCGGTAGTGCCCACATTGAGTAGGTCACCCATGTGTGGCCTGAAGTATTGACCGAGGTCGAGGTCGGCAACAATGGGTGCGTTGTCTTCAAGACGGAAACCAACTGGTGCCGGTGGCGAAAACACCTCTTGGCGCAATGGTTGGTGATGCACCTTCATCTCGTCATACACGCCAGCCATGCGATTGATCTTGGCAGCGTGTGGGCCTGCGGCATTGATGACCGTCGGCGCATTGAATGTCTCGCCACTCTTCAGCGTCACTCCGGTTACTGCCCCATTGCCCGAATTGATCTGTACAACTTCTTTGTGAAAGAGAAACTCTGCGCCGTGCGACTTGGCTGCATTGGCCAGGTTGTGCGTTGCCAACATTGGGTCGTCCATAAAACCACTCAGTGGGTCGAACAACGCAGAGAGTTGGTCGTATGGGTCGTCGGCAAATGCTGGATCTTCAATGCTCTTTGGCGGGTAATACTTGCCCGTGTCAAATGCTGGCCAGCGCTTGCGCACTTCTTCAGGGCTCAGCACTTCATATGGAATACCAAATTGGTCCCACAGTTCTCGTTGACGAATACCGTCGTAGCCCTCTGTAAGAAAAACCAGATAGCCCGTCTTCACGAACTTGGCCATGCCGTCGGGGTCTTGCACACCAACAAAATTGTTCCAGTCGTACCAATATTGTGCTGACTCCCACGCCATCAAGATGGTGTTGAAGTTGGAGTAGGTGAAGCGAATGATTGCCGACGATGCGCTCGTAGAACCGGCGCCCGCTGCGCCACCCTTGTCAATGACCACTACTTTGCGGCCGGCCTTTGATAATTCGAGTGCGATGGATGCGCCCATGACGCCGCCACCAATAATGACTACATCGGTGTTGACTGTTGCTGCGGACGAAGTTTCAGTCATACTTGTTGATCCAAGATTGCGTTTGCCCACTTGGCTGTGTCGGCTGTGGCATTAAACGTAAACGAGTGAATGCCCGAAATATTGAGTTCGTCGGCTTTGGCGGCAATGTCGTTGAGCAATTTTGTTGGGTCGTAGCCACCGGGAGCAAACATCAAAGTAAGCGACGCCTTGTTTTTCTTGAGGTAACGCAACGACTGACCGACGCCAGTGCGCACACCGACCGACATCAGCCGCGTGCGATCGACAACACCTGGCAAGCCAAGATTGATTGGTGTAGTGAAACCTTTTGCGCGCAGATCTTTGAGCCACGAAAGAATCTTTGGAGCGTCAAAACACATTTGTGTTGAAGCAAGGCCCTTGACACCGAAGCTCTTGAGCAATGCTTCTTTTTCAATGACCGAATTATGCAAATCGGCGTTGCTGATCGTGGAGTGACCGTCTGGGTAGGCACCAAAACCAACTGTTTCAACGCCTGGGTTGGCACTCAAGAAATCTTTGATGAATGGCAATGCAAATTGATAATGAGGTGGCACTTCTGCGTCACCACCGATGATGAACACTTCTTTGATTCCCTTTTCGCGCACCCATGCTGCCAACTTGGCTGCATGTTCTGGGCCTTCGACAAGTCGGGCTGCAAAGTGCGGAACAACATTGTGGCCCTTTGCAAGCAGTTGCTCGCACAACTCTTGCGTCACAGCAATACCTTTTGCGGGCGAACACGTCACTGATACTGATGCACCTTTTGGTAAATCGGCAATGGCTTGATCGAGCGACTTGAGTGGCACCAATTCGTAGCGCATGTTGCGCACTAAGCGCTGTGCGGCAAGTGATGTTTTGCCATTTGATTTTTTAGCACCGATGAGGGGCTTAAGAAATGACGAAAGGATGCTCATAGTTGATCTCACTGACTTGGGTTTTGCGTGTAGGGGCGTATCTAGATTATGCGAAAGTGTCTGGCAATTCCGCTTTGCGTTTGCCGATGTAATCCAATAATTCTGCGTCAATTGCGTCATCTAGCGCTGGCTCAACGTATGACGCAAGTCGCTCTTTGTAGATTCTGTTGGCTCGCTGTGCAGCATCCAACGCGCCGTCTTCAGTCCACTGTTCGAAACTGTTGTTGTCGGCGGTGTCAGAACGATAGAACGCGGTCTCAAAATTGGCCAACGTGTGCGCTGTACCCAAGAAGTGCTGACCGGGAACGTTTTCGCGCATTGCACTCATGGCCTGGCCATTCTCGGTCATGTCAAGACCCTTGCCAAGCGTCATCATCATGCCCAACTGATCGCAGTCGAGCACAAACTTTTCATATCCAACCGCAAGGCCACCCTCTAACCAACCAGCAGAATGCAACACAAAGTTGGTGCCGGCCATGATTGTTGGAATCAATGTAGATGCACTTTCATATGCCGCTTGCGCGTCTGGCAACTTGGATGCGCACAGCGAACCGCCCGAGCGAAACGGAACACCAAGTCGGCGCGCAAGTGCTGCAACGGCATACAGCACAATCGCAGGCTCTGGTGTGCCAAATGTAGGTGCGCCCGTGAGCATCGACATCGAACTTGCAAACGAACCGAACACCACAGGAGCACCAGGGCGAACAAGTTGCGTAAAGGCCATGCCAACAAGCGACTCTGCCAGCGTTTGGGCAATGACACCTGCTGCAGTAGTTGGCGCCATTGCTCCTGCCAAAATAAACGGCGTGATGATGCACGCCTGATTGTTGAGTGCGTACACCTCTGCCGACTCGAGCATCGTTGCATCCCACACGAGTGGCGATGATGCGTTGATCAAACTGGTCATCACGGTGCGATCTGCCAAGTCGCCACCAAATGCGATGCGCGCCAGATTGACGCTGTCCTGTGCGCGTTCTCCTGCAGTCACCGAACCCATGAACCCCTTGTCGGAGTATTTGATGTGGGCGTACACCATGTCGAGGTGACGCTTGCTTACTGGAACATCGACGGGCTCACACACTGTGCCACCCGAGTGATGAATGTATGGGCACATGTATGCCAACTTCACAATGTTCTGAAAGTCTTGGATAGTTGCGTAACGACGACCGTTGTCGATGTCGTACACAAACGGCGAGCCGTAGTTTGGGGCAAACACTGTGGCGTTGCCGCCTATTTGCACATTGTTTTCTGGGTTGCGAGCGTGTTGCGTGTAGATGCTTGGCGCACTTGCTTGCACGATGCTGCGACACATGCCGCGAGGAAAACGAACTCGTGTGCCATCAACAATTGCCCCAGCATTTTTGAAGCGCTCAATCGCACTCGGATAGTCGCGAATCTCGACACCGATTTCTTCAAGGATTGTGTCTGCGTTGTTCTCGAGTAGTACGAGACCTTCTTCAGAAACCAACTCGTATGGATTGAGCAGTCGAGTCAGATATGCATCGCGATGTGCATGTGAGTTCTTGCGCGTTGCCTGTCGGGCAGCGCGACCTCCCCCACGTCTGTGATGTTCTACTTCTGTCATGATCCTGGCCCCTTTTCAATTTGCTCTATACTCGCACGAGTTCTCATGAACGCAGTCTCATGAACGGCGCCGGCGGCGTTGGCCACCCTCGCCATCCTCGCCCCTTGTGCTCACGACGCGTGGGGGCAATGTCATGATGCTCTCGAGGTTTGGGCAAGGCGCGTAAGCATGGGGGAACGCCATCGCGGCAACAAATAAGTCTTGGAAACGAGGTTCGGTTGCGGTCTCGATTTTGGTGACTTTGCGCACTGCAGTTTCCATCTCGACACGCTGACTCTGTGACAACAGAGCCTTGACGGCGCCAGCTCCTGCAGCATTGCCTACCGAGCGCACACCTGCGACCGGACAATCTGGCACCAACCCGAGCACCATCGCATACACGGGATCGATGTGCGCACCAAATGCACCAGCCAAACGGATGTCAAGTACTTCTGGGTTGCCGGCATGCTCAACCAACAAGTCGATACCTGCGCGCAGTGCAGCCTTAGCCAATTGAATTGCGCGAATATCGTTTTGAGTAATCAGCAGTCGAATATCTCCTTGCTCGTACAACACATACGAAAATGTGCGGTCGTCGGCGACCACGCGAGGAGTCTTACCAACAAGCGATCCCTGGATAACACCGTCTTGAGAAACAATTCCTGACAAATACATTTCAGAGATCACTTCAATGATGCCAGAGCCACACACGCCAGTGACTGGCGTGTCAACAATTGCTTCTGCAAAACCTGGCTCATCCGACCACATCTCAATACCGATTGAGCGAAAGCGTGGTTCAAGTGTCTCACGATCTATGCGCACCTTTTCGACAGCGCCAGCGGTAGCCCGCTGACCGCAACTGAGTTGTGCACCCTCGAAGGCTGGACCAGTTGGGCTTGACGCAGCGAACTGGCGGATATTGTCGCCCAACACAATCTCGGCATTGGTGCCAACGTCGATGAGCAACTGCATTGCAGTGCCGCGATGCGGTCCTTCGGAAAGAATTGCTGCTGCGGTGTCTGCGCCAACGTGACCAGCAATGCACGGTCCAACGTAATAACGAGCATTAGGCAACTGAATTCCAATCTGAGTTGCTTCCCCACTAACGGCTTCGTCGGTAGCCAGCACAAATGGTGCTGCACCCAACGGAGTCGGATCGATGCCCAACAAGATGTGGTGCATGATCGGATTACCGACCATCACGATCTCGAGAATTTTGTCGACAGTAATTGCTGCCTTTGACGCCAACTCGAGTACGAGGTCATTGAGTGCTGCTCGAATCACCGTCGTCAATTCAACGTCTCCACCTTTGTTCATCATCACGTACGAAACGCGACTCATCAAGTCTTCGCCGAAACGGATTTGCGGATTCATCACCCCAGCACTGCTCAAGATCTCGCCCGTAGTGAGATCACACAAGTGGCCAGCAACCGTTGTTGACCCAATGTCGATAGCGATGCCATACATGGCGCCAACAAAGCCAGGCCACGCAGCAGTGATCATGCCCGCTGTAGATGCATCGCCTGCTCGTTGCACAGCAACCGTGGCACCGCCTTCGCCTTTGTCGATAGCTCGGTTGACTTGGCGCAACGCATGCGTTGCAATTGTTGGTTTGGCAATGTGATGCTGCTCGGCAATTGCATTGCGCAACTCTGTTGAGGCAGTGACACCGTCGCCGAGTTGCTGTGGCTCGACTGCCACGTAATACAGAGCAAATGTTGGGTCGACTTCTATTGCACCCAAGTCAAAATCTTTGCGCACAATCTGGCGGTGCACCTGACTCATTGCCGGAATATCGATGACCATGTCTCCGCAAATTTTGGCTACACAGCCCAAACGATTGCCCTCAACGAGTGGTCGATTGCCGTGGTAATCAATCTCTAAATCACCGGGCTCTGTGAGAGCACTTGACTTTGCTTCAATGCCCCATTTAGAAAACGATCCAATGCTTGGGGTGATCTGACAGCGCCCACAAATGCCGCGTCCTCCGCACACCGAATCCAAGTCCACACCAAGACGCCGCGCAGCGTCGAGCACACTTGTGCCCATCTCGACATCTCCGTCCAATCCAGACGGAGTAAATACAACGCGATTCGTCATGAAATCAATAATTCCTTATCGTTATTGTGCAGTGCGACGTCGACGACCCTCGCGGTCACCACGCCCACCGGTAGGCGCGTTTGGATCACGGTTTTCTTTGATCCAGTTAAAGCAATTTTTGTCATTGCCAGTCAAGACGTCGGCGGCCATGACGGCTGCTTTCACTTCTGGATGCAACGGACTCATGATCGCTGACGTCATGCCAGCGCCCATTGCCATCGCGAGGAATGTTCCGGTAATCACCTGACGGTTTGGCAAACCAAAACTGACGTTGGATGCGCCACAGGTCGTGTTGACTTTGAGCTCATCGCGCAAACGACGGATCAATGTGAATGCTTGTTGTCCGGCTTGACCAAGTGCGCCAATTGGCATCACCAATGGGTCAACGACAATGTCGCTGTAATGAATTCCGTAATCGGCGGCACGATTGACAATCTTTCGTGCAACTTCAAACCGCACATCTGGATCCATGCTGATACCGGTCTCGTCATTGGAGATCGCTACTACTGCTGCGCCGTACTTCTTAACAAGCGGCAATACTCGCTCAAGGTTTTCATCCTCGCCCGTCACAGAATTAACAAGAGCCTTACCCTTGTACACAGCGAGACCAGCTTCGAGTGCCTCAATGATTGACGAGTCGATCGACAATGGCACGTCGGTCACCGACTGAACAAGTTGCACTGCCCGCGCCAAAAGTGCTGGCTCATCGGCAAGTGGAATACCCGCATTGACATCGAGCATGTGTGCACCGGCCAAAACCTGGGCAATGGCATCAGCCTCTACTCGACTGAAGTTGCCGGCTTTCATTTCTTCGGCCAAGAGTTTGCGACCTGTTGGGTTGATGCGCTCGCCAATCATTACGAAAGGACGATCAAAACCAATCACGACTTCGCGTGTTGGTGAGCTCAAGATTGTATGTGTCATGTCATTTATCCGTTTCGTTGTGAGATTTATTGTTCTTCTTGTATTTCTTCTTGCATTTCTTCTTCAAGTTCTTCGAGAGCAGCCAAATCTTTGGCAGCAACCGTGAGTTGCTCGATGTCTTTCTCGAAGCCACCTGCATAGGCCAATACGCCTAGGTGTTGGCGAGAATACTTCGCTTCGATCTCATCGGCTACCTTTTGCGCAGCCTCGGCAAGCGTGCCTTCCAACGGCAGCGTATCTCTGCTCCATTGCGCGATGTCTTCTTCAGCCGTATAAATATTGGCTTTGCGCTTTGCGCGATCGATTGCACGCTGAAATTTGGCCGAGAGCACAACCTGATAACGATCTCTGCCCATTTGTGCGTTGACTTGTGCAGGAATATCGCGCCACTTGATGACCACTACCGAGTTTCCGCCTCTTGCCATTACTGCACACTTTCTTTATTATTTTGGGGAACATTGATGTTTTTGGGGTCTGAAAATGTTACGGGAATCGAGTTTGCAAGGCCCTGCACACCGACATGGCGGTGCTCAAACGTCAAGCCAAGTTGCACTGCTGCTGCTTGGGCAAACTCAACAACTTTTGGATCGTTTGTCTGAGACAGCAGAACGACGCGGGTGTAGTTGGAAAAATATGTGTCGCGCAATTGCGGATGACGATCGATGCCGAGACCCTCCCACACCAACGCAGTGAAATGCTTAGCTAAAAAGTCGGTGAGGTAAAACGTTCCAGGTTGCTCGTCGTGCAACTGCGCGAACAACTCGGAACCAGCAAAAAATTCGTAGCAATGTGCGCCAGGTATTCGTTGCACATCGGGATACGACTCGAGCATGCGGTCAAGTGCACCTCCCGTGCCGCAATCGGCATAACCAACCATCGTTGGCCGATTACCTCGACCATCGAGATGCTCGCGGAGTGCAGGCACGATGCCTTCTGGGCGATTGTGCAAGTTGGCTGGCAAATAACGCACTTCAACAGCCTCACCGAGTCCATTGATGTTCAGCACTTCACGAAGCTCTGACACGAGTGCCCCGCAGGCGATGATCAGCGGACGTTTGTCGTCCGACATAAATGCCCTAGTCCTTTGTAACTAGTTGACCGAAGGGCCAGGAGGCTCGGCTGTGCGCTGACGCTTTGCGGACACCAATTGCTTGGCCATCTCTGAAGCAACTGCTGCATCGCGGCAATACGCATCGGCACCAACTGCGGTAGCAAACTCTTCGTTCAGTGGAGCACCGCCTACCAAGATGATGTATTTGTCGCGAAGACCCTTTTCTTTCATGGTGTCAACAACGACTTTCATGTATGGCATCGTGGTGGTGAGCAGCGCCGACATGCCAAGGATGTCTGGCTGGTGCTCTTCAAGTGCAGCCAAGAACTTGTCTGCGTCAGTGTTGATTCCGAGGTCGATTACTTCAAAGCCTGCTCCTTCGAGCATCATGGCAACTAAGTTTTTGCCAATGTCATGAATGTCACCCTTGACGGTGCCAACGACTACTTTGCCAACCGACTCTGCTCCAGTTTCTGCAAGCAGTGGGCGCAAGATGTGCATGCCAGCCTTCATTGCATTTGCAGCGAGCAACACTTCTGGCACAAACAAAATTCCGTCGCGGAAGTCGACACCGACGATGCGCATGCCTTCAACGAGGGCTTGTTGCAACACCTTGTCTGGTGTCCACTTGCGGTCGAGCAAAATCGTGGTTCCTTCAACGATTTCTTCACCAAGACCGTCGTAGAGGTCGTCGTGCATCTGCTTGATCAAGTCTTCGTCTGACAGACCTGCAAGATCGATGTCGTCGAAATCACTCATAGTTCTCTTCCCCTCATATAACGGTCAAAATGGCTACTGTCCGGCAGATATATCACCGACAAGGCAGGTTAGCAGGGCTTATGCCCCGACGTGGCGGTAGAAAACAGCAGACTCTGGGGCAAGGGGTGAATTGCCCAAAATCAGATCGGCAGCCTTTTCGGCCACCATCATCACAGGCGCATAAATATTGCCATTCGTCACATATGGCATGACCGAGGCGTCCACCACCCTCAAACCCGCCATTCCATGCACGCGCATTGTTGCGGGGTCGACAACCGACAGTGCATCTGTACCCATTTTGCACGTGCATGATGGGTGATAAGCAGTCTCGCCGTCTTTGCGCACCCAGTCCAATACCTGTTCGTCGGTTGCAACATCGGGTCCTGGAGAGATCTCGCCACCGTTGTACGGTGCAAATGCCGGCTGATCAAGAATCTTGCGGGCTGCCGAAATTGCTTCCACCCACTCGCGCTTGTCTTCAAAAGTTGAAAGATAGTTGAAGGTAAACGCGGGCTTGTCGCGTACATCACCAGAGATCACCTTGAGACTTCCGCGCGAATTGGAATACATCGGACCAATGTGCACCTGATAACCGTGTCCCCCAGATGGCGCTGTTCCGTCGTAGCGAACAGCAATTGGCAAGAAATGAAACATCAAGTTTGGATACTTGACCTCCGCGTTACTGCGAATAAATCCGCCGGCCTCGAAATGGTTGGATGCACCTGGGCCCTTTCGAAACAGCCACGCAAAACCGATGAATGGTCGCTTCCAAAATTTCATCGTCGGGTTTAAAGAAACCGGCTGTGTGCATGAATGCTGGACATACACCTCGAGATGATCCTGCAAATTTTCGCCAACACCCGGCAAATGATGAACAGGTGTGATGCCAACAGAGCGAAGATCGGTCTCGTTGCCAATGCCCGAGACTTGCAATAACTGAGGCGAGTTAAATGCGCCACCACACAAGATCACTTCTTTTGCTCGCACCGACTTGTTGCGACCAAACGGCAACGCATATTCGACACCAACAACAGTTTTTCCCTCGGTGATTAGCTTTGTTGCTAGCGCACGACACTGCACTGTGAGGTTGGGGCGATGCTTGACCGGATGCAAATATGCACGCGCTGCACTAAAACGACGACCGCGCTTGACGTTGCGGTCAAATGCTGCGAAGCCCTCTTGCTGAAAACCATTTACGTCTTGCGTGATTGGATGACCCGCTTGTTTCACCGCCCCAAAAAATGCACCGAACAACGGATTCTTTACTTGCCCGCGCTCAAGACGAAGTGGGCCACTTTTGCCACGAAACTGATCTTTCGAATCGGCCGCTAGACAGTTTTCCATTCTCTTGAAATACGGCAAGCAATGTGCATAATCCCACGACGACATCCCCGCGTCTGCGCCCCATCTCTCGAAGTCAAGTGGATTACCCCGCTGGAAAATCATTCCATTAATACTGCTTGAGCCGCCCAAAATCTTGCCGCGACCATGAGTCACGCGGCGGCCGTTCATATGTGGTTCTGGCTGTGACGAATACATCCAGTCATAGAACTTGCTGCCAATAGGAAACATCAAGGCTGCTGGCATGTGAATAAAAACATCAAACCAATAGTCGGGACGGCCAGCCTCAAGAACGAGAACAGAATTATTCGGATCTGCACTCAAACGATTTGCTAAGGCACAACCTGCAGAGCCGCCTCCCACAATTACATAATCAAAAGTCTTTTTCACGGATTATTTATATCACAGCAAAATCACCTGAGGCTTCGAATTCGCCGATCTAGCAACTTGCTCGAGCTGTTACCGCGCTTTTTTTATAGCAGTTTCGATGAGCACACGGACTTCATCAGGACTCGCCGAACGTGGATTGGTTTTTGCTCCTGAATCCTGGAGCGCTTTAATGGCGATGCGCTCCGCGCAATCCATTGGCACA